>VEQL01000004.1 GCA_018883245.1 Chthoniobacterales bacterium | reverse complement strand
GAATTTCGCTACCTTAGGACCGTTATAGTTACGGCCGACATTCACCGGGACTTGGGCTCGAAGCTTCGCCTTGCGGCTAACCTCTTACCGTAATCTTTCGGCATTGGTCACGTGTCACACCCTATACTTGGTCTTGCGACTTGGCAGAGTGCTGTGTTTTTGTTAAACAGTCGGTTGACCCCTTTCACTGCGGCCTGCTCGAAAGCAGGCACCCCTTATTCCTAAGTTACGGGGCTAGATTGCCGAGTTCCTTAACGAGGTTTCACTCACGCGCCTTGGTATATTCTACCCACCCACCTGTGTCGGTTTAGGGTACGGGCGGCCGAACGAACACCATCAGGCTTTTCTCGGCTCATGTTTTACCAGATCCGCTTTGTCCGAAGACTCCACGTCCCGTCTTGCGACGGACTGCCACTTTCGATCGGCAGACTGACTCCACACAAGCGTCCCTTGATGGCTTAAATTCAGCCGGTGCAGGAATATTAAACCTGCTATCCATCGCTTACGCCTCTCGGCATCAGCTTAGGTCCCGACTAACCCTGGGAGGACGAACCTTCCCCAGGAAACCTTGGGTTTACGGCGGACAGGAATTTCACCTGTCTTATCGCTACTCATGTCTGCATCCTCACTTCTTTGCGCTCCACGGTTGGTTACCCTCCCGCTTCGACGCACAAAGAACGCTCTCCTACCACGCCCGCGCGGCGAACCGCACGAACATCCCGGGCTTCGGTATAACGCTTATCGCCAATCATTTTCGGCGCGAGATCACTCGATGAGTCAGCTATTACGCACTGTTTAAATGGTGGCTGCCTCTAAGCCAACATCCTCACTGTTTAAGTAACCTCACATCCTTTCCACTAAACGTTATTTAGGCACCTTAGCCGCAGGGCTGGGTTGTTTCCCTTTCGACAATGAAGCTTATCCCCCACTGTCTGACTCCTGTGTTTCATTGTGTGGCATTCGGAGTTTGATTGAATTCGGTAGCCGGGTATGGCCCCTAGTTCATCCAGTGCTCTACCTCCACACATCAGCACACAAGGCTAGCCCTCAAGCTATTTCGGAGAGAACCAGCTATCACCGGGTTTGATTAGTCTTTCGCTCCTACCCACAGTTCATCAGGGGACTTTTCAACGTCCATCTGTTCGGACCTTCAGTGCATGTTACTGCACCTTCATCCTGACCATGGGTAGATCACCTCGGCTTCGGGTCTACTGCCTGCGACTGAGCGCCCATTTCGGACTCGCTTTCGCTTCGCCTCCACCCCGGAAGGGCTTAGGCTTGCCACAGACAATAACTCGCAGACTCATTAAGCAAAAGGCACGCCATCGTCCGTTGCCAGACTTTGACACCTTGTAAATGTATGATTTCAGGTTCTATTTCACTCCGCTCGCAGCGGTGCTTTTCACCTTTCCCTCGCGGTACTAGTTCACTATCGGTCGCCAATTAGTATTTAGCCTTATGCCGTGGTCGGCACAGTTTCATGCGAAGTTTCACGTGCATCGCATTACTCAGGAACTCCCTAGGCGCTCTCGGATTTTCGGTTACGGGCCTCTCACCCTCTGGGGAGCCGGTTTCCATCGGCTTCACCTAATCTCTGAGCTACCATATCGGGGTCCTACAACCCCGGGAGACAAGTCTCCCGGTTTGGGCTGTTCCGCTTTCGCTCGCCACTACTTACGGAATCGCATTCGCTTTCTATTCCTCCGGTTACTGAGATGTTTCACTTCACCGGGTGTCGCTCCAACCGTCCTATGTATTCAGACGGCGGGGACTGGACATGACTCCAGTCGGGTTACCCCATTCGGAAATCCACGGGTCATAGCGTGTTTGCCGCTAACCGTGGCTTATCGCAGCTTACCACGTCCTTCATCGCCTATTGGCACCAAGGCATCCATCATACACTCTTTGTAGCTTGATCAATCTTCTTACCGCGTCTTGCGACGCGCGTAAATGAATTGAATCTGTATTTCTATAGATTCTCTAACTCTCTTTGAAGTTGTGTTTACCCTCTATGCAGATGTCAAAGAACGTCGACGTCCATCCCGACGTCTGAAAGTTAAGTTTGTCGCGGCCGGTCAGGCGTGGGCCTGACTGGGCTCGAACCAGTGACCCTGCGCTTATCAAGCGCATGCTCTAACCAACTGAGCTACAGGCCCGGTAAAGTTTTAAGAGCATAAGTTTGTAAGTTTTAAGAGGCGCTGCAGATGACTGCGTTGCTTTTTCTTAAAACATTCATTGTACAAACTTAAAACTCTTGAAGGAGGCAAGGGGATTGATCGCGTTGCGATCTTTCCAAGGCAGGACTTCGTCCATCCGTCCAAGCCTCCTGTGGAGGCAAGGGGATTCGAACCCCTGACATCCAGCTTGCAAAGCTGGCGCTCTACCAACTGAGCTATGCCCCCGGGTGAAATGGTATTCGCCCGGAAATCGTTGCTCTTTTTTGCGAGGGCAGAGCACAAAAACTGAATTGTGGGTTAAGCGTCCTCAGGTGGTCGCGCTTTCGCGCGGCCATGGCGATTTGGAATACACTGCATTCCAATCTTAGCCATCGACCTGAATGTCCGGCGTGAACCGGACAGTCTTGCTCCTTAGAAAGGAGGTGATCCAGCCGCAGGTTCCCCTACGGCTACCTTGTTACGACTTCATCCCAGTTACCGCTCATACCTTAGGGCGCTGCCTCCTTGCGGTTGGCGCGCGCACTTCGGGTACAAACGACTCCCATGATGTGACGGGCGGTGTGTACAAGACCCGGGAACGTATTCACGGCGCCGTAGCTGATGCGCCATTACTAGCGATTCCGGCTTCATGGAGGCGAGTTGCAGCCTCCAATCCGAACTGGGCCCGACTTTAGTGATTTCCTCCACCTCGCGGTCTCGGATCCTTCTGTGTCGGGCATTGTAGTACGTGTGCAGCCCTGGCCGTAAGGGCCATACTGACTTGACGTCGTCCCCACCTTCCTCCCCGTTGAACAGGGCAGTCTGAACAGAGTGCCGGAGGCTCACGCCTCCATGGCAACAGTTCACAGGGGTTGCGCTCGTTGCGGGACTTAACCCAACATCTCACGACACGAGCTGACGACAGCCATGCAGCACCTGTGCAAATTGTGTATTGCTACACTCACCGGCTTTCACCGGATTAGAGATGCATGTCAAGGCCAGGTAAGGTTCTTCGCGTTGCATCGAATTAAGCCACATACTCCACCGCTTGTGCGGGTCCCCGTCAATTTCTTTGAGTTTTAATCTTGCGACCGTACTCCCCAGGCGGCACGTTTAACGCGTTTGCTCCGGCACGGAAGGGGTCGAATCCTCCCACACCAAACGTGCACCGTTTACTGCCAGGACTACCGGGGTATCTAATCCCGTTTGCTCCCCTGGCCTTCGTGCCTCAGTGTCAGGAACTGCCCAGGCATTCGCCTTCGCCACTGGTCTTCCTCACGATATCTACGCATTTCACTGCTACACCGTGAATTCCAATGCCCTCTACAGTCCTCGAGCAACGCAGTATCGAGTGCAGTTTCCAAGTTAAGCTTGGAGATTTCACACCCGACTTACATCGCCACCTACGCACCCTTTACGCCCAATGAATCCGAACAACGCTTGAGACCTCTGTATTACCGCGGCTGCTGGCACAGAGTTAGCCGTCTCTTCCTCTTCAGATACTATCAACACACGGCCAGTTAAACCGTGTGCCTTGTTCTCTAATGACAGGAGTTTACAATCCGAAAACCTTCATCCTCCACGCGGCGTCGCTCCATCAGGGTTTCCCCCATTGTGAAAAATTCTCGACTGCTGCCACCCGTAGGTGTCTGGACCGTGTCTCAGTTCCAGTGTGGCTGGTCGTCCTCTCAGACCAGCTACCCGTCATAGCCTTGGTGAGCCGTTACCTCACCAACAAGCTGATAGGCCGCGAGCCCCTCGAGAAGCGCCAGGTTGCCCCGGCTTTGGCGTCAGGAAGATGTCTTCCTTGGCCACATGCGGTATTAATTCGCCTTTCGGCGAGCTATCCCCCACTTCACGGCAGGTTGCTCACGTGTTACGCACCCGTTCGCCACTAGACTTTTTCCTGTATTGCTACAGAAAAAAGTCCCGTTCGACTTGCATGTCTTATCCACGCCGCCAGCGTTCGTTCTGAGCCAGAATCAAACTCTCCGTTGAAAGTTTGAGGCACGCCCGCCCTGCTAAAGGACGAACGGCCAAATTCTGACAAAATCACCCGCGCGATGCTGAACCGCGCAGGCTTCCGGCCTTGCGGCCGGTTTGTCGCATAAAAAACTGCTGACGATAACCCACAATTCAATTTTTGTGGTTACCCTCTGATTTTACTTTCAGAGTCAGGATTTCAAAAATCTTCGTGCGCTTTTTCCGGGCACGCGACGAGCGGGAAGGTTTTGGCCTTGCTGCTCCCCGTGGCCGATGGAAAGAACGCGAACCGATTGATTCGGTCCCCATCAAAGGGGATGGAGAGATTGCCAGAAAATGGCGCAGAGTCAACCGCCTTTTTGAAAAAATCTTAAATTTTTTTTCGAGGCTCCCCTGCGGGCCGGATCTCCAAGTTGTGAAGCATTAGACCGCGCCCTCAAACGGACGTTCAAAAAAATCCGTCTTTTCGCGGTGACCTTGCCCAACGCGCCGCCGTTTGCCATTTTGCATGTTCGTGACCGTTCCGAATCAGCTCACCGTTTTGCGCCTTCTTCTCACTGCGGTATTCGTGGCAGCGCGCGAATCCGGAATGGCATGGGCATCCACGATCGCAGCCGCGGCGTTTGCCTTGGCAGTTTTGTCCGATTACCTCGACGGCGTGCTGGCCCGTCGATGGCGGTGCGAGACCGATTTCGGCCGCCTGATGGATCCGCTGGCCGACAAAGTCCTGATCGCTGCAGCGCTTGTTTGTCTCACGTGGTCGCAGGATATCCCGGCGTGGGCGGCGATCATTCTGATTTCGCGCGACTTTCTTATTACGGGACTGCGCCAACTTGCGCTCTCGAACGGCACAGTGCTGGCCGCGGACCCTGCGGGAAAAACCAAGACCGCATCGCAGATGGTCATGATCGGATTTTTTCTCCTGAGGGATGCGGTGGGAGAATTCACCGGCCATACACCGGATTTGCCGTGGCCGGCATGGGTTGCGCTGACTGGAAAATTTCTCGTCGCGGCCAGCGTTCTGCTCTCCATTTACTCCGGCTGGCGCTACGCGCGTGCGCATTGGAGCGTGGTCATCCGCAGCGGCGGCCGATAGTCTCGGGTCATGCTTCTCACCCGCGCGCAGATGCAGCACGTCGAGCAGGAGACGTTTGCCCGCGGCATCACGGCCGACGTGCTGATGGAAGGCGTGGGCGCGAAGCTTGCGCGCTTTGTCATGCAGTTTTTCCCGCGACCGGGGCTTCTGGTTTGCTATGCGGGCAAGGGCCACAACGCCGGGGATGCATTCGTCGCCGCGCGCCACTTGTCCGCAGCCGGCTGGCGGGTGCTGGTGCGCACACCTTTCTCGCGCGATGAATTCGCGCCTTTGACCCGCGACAAATTCGATCTTCTGCGCGCCGCCGTCTTGACTTCCCCTTTCCGGCCTTCGACGCCGCAGGATGGTCCGCTGGTGCAACTGGACGCGCTGGTCGGTCTGGGCGCCCGGGGCGAATTGCAGCATCCCCTCGCATCGCTCGCCGTGGAAATGAACACCCTGCGCCGCGAGGCGGACGCCAAGACCGTGGCGGTGGATTTTCCCTCCGGCCTCGATCCGGAAACCGGCGTGCCGGGAGAACCGTGCGTGGAGGCCGACTTCACCGCGACCGCGGGCTTCGCCAAAACCGGTCTGGTGGCCGACGCAGCGATCAACCATACGGGACGGCTGGGCGTGCTCGACTCGCCGGATTTCATCAAGCCGGATCACGGCAACCACGCGGAATTGCTGACTGCGCCCCTGCTGCGCAAGGCGTGGCCGCCGCGCCTTTATGACACGAACAAGGGCATGTGCGGGCGCGTGATGCTGATGGCCGGATCGCGCGGGACACTCGGAGCGGCGCACCTGTGCTGTGCGGGCGCGGTGAAAGGCGGCGCAGGCCTCGTTTCGCTGGCGGCGCTGCCGGACGACTACGAACTTCTGGCCACGACCATGCTCCCCGAAGTGATGGTGCGCCCCTTCACGCACCTCACCGACGCTTTGGCACTTCCGGTGGATGCGATGGCGATCGGCCCCGGCCTCGGGACGGCGCACGCCGCGCGGACTTTGCGGGTGGTGCGCGAGGCGGCATGCCCTTCGGTCATCGATGCGGACGCACTCACGATCATCGCGCACGCGGGACTGAAGCATCTGGACTCGGTGAAAGGTCCGCGACTGTTGACACCCCACCCCGGCGAAATGCAGCGGTTGCTCGCGGGAAAACAGATCGGAGACCGTGCAAAGACGGCCGAGGAGTTCGCGGCACGGCACCCGGTCACGCTGCTGCTCAAGGGGTCGAGGACGGTCATCGCGGAAAAGGGCCGGGCTTTGCGTTACAACACGACGGGCAATCCCGGGATGGCGACCGGCGGAATGGGCGATGTGCTGACCGGGATCTGCGCGGCGCTTTTGGGACAGGGAGCCGACACGTATTGGGCGGCATCCATCGGAGCATGGGTGAGCGGCCGTGCGGCGGAAATTGCGGTGACAAGAGGCGGAGCATCCGTCGAGTCGCTCACGCCGACCGATGTGTTGTCACATCTCGGGCGCGCGTTTGAGTCGTTGCGCGCGGGAGATTTTTAGCGGAGGCCGCGGCGAGGTCAGTTTGCCGGCGAGGGTGCGGGCGTTGACTGCGAAGGCACCGTCGGCGTGGACGGTGGGGTGGCAGCTACTTCCGCCGGAGCAGCCTCCGTTGCCGGGGCAGGTGTAGCGACGGGTTTCGGTTTGCGGTGCGGACGCTCGGGTTTTTCCGCCACCTCGCCGATCACCACGCTCTCGTGTCCGACCGGACCACCTAGCACGGGCGCGAAGGAAGCCACGGCAACAGGAGTTCCCAGGCCGAGTATGCCGAACAACTCGACGGCCGTATCTTTCTTGAGCCGGATACATCCGTGCGAAGCCGGCCGAGAGCCGGGGACATGGCCCACGTGCATGCCGATACCGGCCGGACTGATACGCATCCAATAGGGCATGCGCGCACCGACGAAGCTTCCGCCCTCGGGTATGGCGTCGTCGCGCGTGTCCGCATCGGAGACCACGGTGTCGCCGCTCGCGGAAACAATGCGTCCGTAGAGGTTCGAGCAGTGGTCTTCTTTTTTCTCGACGATTTTGTAGGAACCTTTCGGCGTGGGATGACTTGATTTTCCGGTGGCCACGGGGAAGTCCATGGCGATCGCGCCATCGACAAGCAGGAGGCCGCGTTGCTCCCGCAGGGAAATTTCCACCGACGTGTTGTCCGACTTTGCATTGGCCATGAGGTCCGGCTGCCGGTAGGTCAGCTTGCGCCATCCCGGTTGCGAGCGGAAAGCCGCGTGCTGCGCCTTGTATCGCGCCAGTTTTCCGGTGCTGAGTTTTCTTTCCGCCGAAATCTGCCAGCGCTCTTGGAAATCCCGCATTGCGGTGCAACCCGAGCACGCCAACGCCATGGCGATAAAAAGGCAGGTTCTGCCCGCGGAAATGCGGTGCGGTCGCCGGGAGGTGTGCAGCGGCATCGGGAAGTGCAGATTATCCCGCGCGGCCGAAAAAACAACCGTCAGTGTTTCGGGAGCCCCTGCACGGTTTGCAGGATGCCGGTGATCATCGAATACGCAACCAGACCGACGAACAGGGCGACCATGAGGATGACCGCCGGCTGGATGAGGGCCGTGACGCGCTCGATGACGATGGACAACTGCTTGTCGTAGCTTTTCGCGCTGCGCTCGAGGGCCGCGCCGAGGTCGCCGGTGGTTTCACCCACTTGGATAATGTCCACGAGGGTCGGCGGAAAAAACGCTGTCCGCTGGATGGCGCGGGAAAGCTGCGATCCGTCCTGCACGTTGGCAGCGATGCGCTCGAGAAGATCCTGGAGATACACATTCGGGGTGGCATTGCGAATGAGCTGCATCGACTGCATGAGCGAAACGTCGTTGTTGAGCAGTGTCGATAGCGTCTGGGTGAACTGCGCGTAGAACCGCATGCGCAGGAGCGGCCCGAAAACCGGCAGCTGAAGTTTCGCGCGGTCCCACCAGGCGCGCCCTTCGCCCTTGCTGGTGAAATGGCGGAAAGCGAGCGCGCCGGCCACCAGCGTGATCAGGATGACCCACCACCAAGCGCCGATGAACCCGCTGAAAGCGACGAGCATCCGCGTGGCCAGCGGCAGCGTTTTTCCGGTTTTCATCAGCAGCGAGGTGAGCTGCGGAAGCAGGAAGGTCATGAAGATGACAAGAAGGGCGATGCCCGCGGTGAAAATAACCGACGGGTAGATGAGGGCGCTCGTCACGCGGCGCTGGAGGTCGCCCATCATGGTGAGAAACTCCACCTGGCGCTTGAGGATCTTGGACACTGTCCCGCTGACCTCGCCCGCCTTGACCATGTTGCAATAAAGCTCGGAAAAGCTGGGGCTGGCCTTTTTGAGCGCGGCTGAAAACGTGGCGCCTTCGCGCAGCGACTGGCGCGCACTGGCCGCGACATGGCGCAGGGGCGATTTGTCCTGCCGCTGTTCGATGACCTGCAATGCGCGGTCGAGCTTGAGTCCCGCCTCGAGCAGCTCGCAAAGCTCCTCAGTGAAGAGCAGCACTTGGGCGCGCGTCAGCACATTTTCGCCGGATGCAGCCGTCGTCTCCTTGGCTGAGCTCGCCTCCGCTCCTTTGGCCGCGAGAGAAAACGCCTGCAGGTTTCTTTGTTTCAGCTTGGCGAAGGCGTCCTGGCGGCTGGTCGCCTCGAGTTCGCCGGAAACCTTTCCGCCGCCGGCCTGCAGTGCCTGGTATACAAAGTGCGGCATGGGGGCTACTCGTCGAGCGCGTTGAGGTCGGAAGTGGTGACGCGCATGACCTCCTCGATCGTGGTGATTCCGCCCGCCACTTTGTCGAAGCCGTATTTGCGAAGGGGACGCATGCCTTCTTTCTCGGCGGCCGGGCGCAACTCGGAAGCGGGCCGCCGCTGGGTGATCATCTCCTGCAGCTTGGGCGTGACCATGCAGATTTCCATGATGGCCAGGCGACCCTCGTATCCGGAGTTGCGGCAGCTTTCGCAGCCGACGGCGCGCATGATGCGCCCGTCGTTCTCCGGGGGAAAACCGATGCTGCGCAGGTAAGCCGGCGCGTAATCGCCGGGCTGCGCGGGTGCCTTGCATACCGGGCAGAGTTTGCGCACAAGGCGCTGCGCGATAAAGGCACGCACCGCGCTGGCCACGAGGAACGGCTCGACGTTCATGTCCAGCAACCGCGTGATGCCGCCCACCGCGTCGTTGGTGTGCAGTGTGCTGAAGACCAAGTGCCCCGTGAGCGCGGCGCGGATCGCGATCTCCGCGGTTTCGTAGTCGCGCATCTCGCCGACCATGATGACGTTCGGATCGCCACGCAGGAAACTGCGCAGGAGGTTGGCGAAAGTGTTGCCGATCTCCGGCTGAACGGCGCTCTGGTTGACCCCGGCCAATTTGTGCTCGACGGGATCTTCGATGGTGAGAATGCGGCGCTCCTTCGTGTTGAGGCCCGAGAGAAAAGTGTAAAGCGTCGTCGATTTGCCGCAGCCGGTGGGTCCGGTGACGAGGACGATGCCGTTGGGCATGGCGAGAAGCTCTTTCACTTTGGCCGCGTAATCCTCGTCGAGCCCGAGGCGCTCGAGGCTGAAGACTTCTTTGCCGAGCAAGCGGAGGCTGATGCTCTCGCCATTGATCGTCGGGATCGACGCGACGCGCACGTCGATGGGCTGACCGCCCAGTTCGAGGCTGATTCGGCCGTCCTGCGGACGCCGGTCTTCGCCGAGGTCGAGACCGGCGGTGAGCTTGAGGATGTTGATCACCGACCGCTGCAGCTTGCGCATCTGCGCGGGAACCGGAACCTCCTGCAGCACGCCGTCGATGCGGTAGCGCACGCGGAGATCTTCGGCCAGCGGTTCGACGTGGATGTCGGTCGCACGCTCGCGCAGCGCCTCCCGGATGATCTGGTTGATGAATTTTTTGACCGATGCTTCCTCCGACTCGTCCTCGTCGAGCACGTTCACTTCCTCTCCGCGTCCGAGATCGATGTCTTCTTCCAGCCCGCGCCCCTCGAGCAGTTCCTCGAATGTCTCCGCGCCGATGCCGTAAACCTGACGCAGCGCGGGCAGGATCCCCTTGCGCGAGTAAAGCTCGTAGCGCACGCGCTGTGGCACGGCCTCGGCCACCGCCTGACGGGCAAGCAGATCGAACGGATCGTAGGTTAAAAGCGTGATCTCATCGTCCTCCGAGGCCACGGGCAGAAGCTGGTAGCGCAGCGCGATGCGCGCAGGAAGTTTGGACCGAAGTTCGGGCGAGGCCTGCGCGATGCGGGCGCCGCCCCACGGAAGACGGAACTTTTCCGCTATCTCGCGGTAAAGACCGGTCTCGTCGACTTCGGTGCTGTCGAGCAGGGCGCGCAGGAGGGAGTTTTGATTGCGCGCCGCGTCTTGGAGGGATGCGGCCACTTTCTCGCGGTCGGTAGCACCGTGCCGCGCGGCCATTTCAACCAACTCGGGGATCAGAGCCATGCGCTTGCGCCCTCCCTACTGGGACGACCGTTGCTTCTTTTTCGGCTTCGGGGTCGGAGTCGGTTTTGGCGTCGGTTTCGGAGTCGGTTCGGGCGCGTATTCCTGGTAGTCGATGCCGGCCGGGCGGAGCGGATCGCGCGGCTTGCGGATCTGCGAGTCCGGCTCGAGTTGCGGCGAGTTGGCCATCACGGGGGTGCGTCCGAGTTCCCATGCGTTGGCACCGGAATAAATATCGTCGCCCACTTTGGTGCGGTAGCGCTCCTCTTCGCTGGCGCGCGCAAGTTCGGCATCGTTCTCGACCACGGTCGGCTGCAGAAGCACGAGCAACTCGGAGCGCTTCACATTGCGAGCGGTCTGCTTGAAAAGATAGCCGAGGACGGGGATGCGCATGAGGAAAGGAAGGCCGGAGTCGTTGGCCTGCGTGTCCTCGATGATGAGGCCGCCGAGGACAACCGTGCTTCCGTTCGGGACCGTGACGGTGGTGGTGAGTTCCTGCGCGCTGACGATGGGGGCGCGATTGCCGCCGCCGAAATCCTCGTAACGAACGATGTTGCTGTTGGATTGGGCGATGACGAGCGTGACGTCCTTGTTGGCGTTGATGAGCGGAACAACCTCGAGTTTGAGGAGCACATCCTTGTAGGTGATGTTGGCCGTGATGCCGGCGGATTGGTTGATCGCGGTGCCGGTGATCGAAGTCGACGTGAGCGTGCTGCTCGTGAACGGAACTTGCTCGCCCGAACTGATCACGGCCTTCTTGTTGTTGGTGGTGTAAACGACAGGCCGCGAAAGGATTTTGAAGCGTCCAGTTTTTTCCAGAGCGCGCGCGTAGATATCGACGGAGTCCGCGATGGTGCCGTAAACGGTCAGGCCCGACAGATTGGGAAACTTCGTCGGGTTGATGAGGTTCGAGGGGATGATGCCGTTCGAGCCGCCGAAGATACTCAAACCGCCGTCGGAATTCGCGGAAAGCGGATTGAGCAAAGATGCGGCCGCACCCGAACCGTCCGCACCCTTGTAGCGCAGGAAATAGCTGAACCCGAACTCCATGTCGTCGGTGAGCTGGAGTTGTCCTATGACAGCAGCCAGATAAACCTGCCTGGGACGCACATCGAGCATGTCGAGGAGTTGCGCCACTTTTTGGCGGCTGTCGGGCGGCCCGATCGCGATGATCGAGTTGGCGCTTTTGTCGGCGATGATCTTCGTTTTTCCGATAATGACCGACTCGGGCGCGACGTCGGCGGTCGGTTCCTTGATGCGGTCCGGTCTGTTGAGGCCCGACGTGCCACCCAATCCGTCAGACGAGTTGCCCTGGCCGAATTGCGAACCGCCCTCGATCGTGGCTCCCCCCGTGCCCTGACCGCGCGCTCCGGTGCCTCCCGCGCCGGTTGTTTCCTCGCCCTCGCTGAGCAGATCGCTGAGAACGGGAAGGACATCGGAGGACGAAACATACTTGAGCGGACGCTCGAGCACGGTATCGAGCGGGACGGGTGCGTCGAGTTGTTCGATGAGTTGCTTGATGTAGGGAAAATTGATCGGACGCGTGACGACGAGAATGCGGTTGGTGCGCGGGTCGGCCACGATCTGGGTCTCACCGATGACAAGGTTGGATTCGAATTGTCCCCCGCTGGCGGTCCCGAGGGAAACCGGCACGACTTGGCCTTGCGCATCGACTTGGGGTTGGGCGGGCTGGCCCGGTTGACCGGGGGCGGACGGCTTGGGTGCGCCTTCTTTGCGCGCGTCGATGAGCGTTTGCAGCGTCTCGGCGACCTTTTCCGCATCGGCGCGTTTGAGCGTGATGAACTCGGTGATGACCTGGGCCGGAGGGACATCCACCATGGCTTGCAGGGCGATGAGTTTCTGGATTACCGGGACATTTTCCGTGATGAGAACGGCCTGCACGTTCGGCACCATGGTGAAAGAAGTGTAGGGCTTCGGCGGCACAACGAACGTCTGGAACAAATTCACGGCTTCCTGCGGCGCCAAGTAGCTGAGTTTCATGAAATAACTCACCACCTGCTCGGTTTCAGGCAGCATGTAAGGTGTGGAATAAATCGGTATGCCTTCGGATTTCGGTCCTTTGCCGCTCTGCAAACTGAGGACCTTGACCGTTTTTTCATCGACGGGGACGAACGAATAACCGTTGAGCAACAAAGAGGCCTCGATCAGGCGGATGGCTTCGCTGCGCGGCACCTCACCCGGAACGACAATGGTCAGGGGAGTCGCTTGCGTGGCCAGAGCGGAGTCGCGGATGAGACGCTTGTCGGTGAGCACCTCGTAAAGGCTGAGGATCTCGTTGACCGAAGTATTGGGAAAGGTGAGACGCACCGTGGGTTCCGGAGATGCGGGAACCGTGCTGGCCGGCGCGGGAGCAGATGACGGCGCAGGCGCGGGAGCGGCAATGGGAGGTTCGAGCGTTGCGGGGGCCGCAGGCAACGGCTCCTCTTGACCCGGCGTTTGATTGCTAGCAGGCGCAGGAGCTTGCGGCATCGGCGGGTTCTGGGCCCATGATCCGACAGAGAGCGACAGGCCGAGCAGGAGCGCAAGAGCGCAAGAGCCAAGCGGCAACTCGGGAAACGAACGCCTCATCCCGGGAATTAAAGCAGATAATAGGCCGTGCTCAAGGAGCGGCTGGCACGATGGCCCTGCGACGTATGACCCGCGGTGGTGGCGCTTCCTGCTGGCCGGAGCCCGGGGCCGGCTGGACTTGCTGATTCCCGGGGACAGCCGGTCCGGGAACAGCGGGAACAACACCGGGCGCGGGCCGCGCTTGCGCTTGCGGCGCGACAGGGATGGCGGGCACGGGCACAGGAACACCCGGGCGCAAATTCACCGGCACAGGTGCCTGCATCATGCCGGCCGGGGGCATCGCCGCACCCGCGGCCAAAGCATCGAATTGTATGACACCAACCTCGGATCCCTTGCGGATGGTCGCGGTGGACTTCGCATATTCTTTTTGGATGTCCACTTGGACGAGTGACAAGTCGTTCGCGCCTTTCTTCTTGTCGATCATGTGACGCAAATTCGTGGCGCGCTCGAGGACGAAAATAATCGGATCGCCGTTGATCTGTGCGATTCCGGTGAGCGCGTAGCTCTGGCTCAGCGCGGCAGATTCCGGGGGCGGCGCAACGGACTCGACTTGGAAAGGCGAGCGCTCCCAGACGGGCGTGTAACGCGACAGGGCAAATGCCGGCGCAGGCAAATCGGCATCCTGCGAATTCGCCTCCTCCTCTCCTTGGGTGCCGCTCGCGGCGGGCGGCGGAGATGCTTCGGGACCGGTCGCCGGCAAATCGGCAGGCACGCGTGAGTGACCGCGTGATTCCGGGCGCGGTTCCGCAGGCGGAACGACGAGCATCTCACCCGAACTGGCAGGATCGGAAGCAATGACTTCGTGCGCCAAAAGAAAGCCGGCGGCACACGCGACTGTCAGCGGCAGTCTCACGGTCGGGCCTCCTCTTTTGCGCGATACCAGCGCGCCACGACGATGTCGCAGATCATTTCGGGCGGCTCGCCGCTTTTGATCGCGATCTGCTTGATCACGCGGAATTGTTTGGCGTCCTGCAACTCGTGCATCCACTTCACCAAGTCTTCCATTTTTCCCTTAACCTGCGCGCTGTAGAAAACTTCCGCGATCGAATCATCCCGGCCAAGCCGGGAATCGCCGCTTTCCTTTTGCGTGAACTGCAGCCTGTGCTTGGTCGCGCTGCTTTTGACAAAATCGTAAAATTTCCCGTTGTCCTCGGTGGTTGTGACGTCGTCCTCCGGCTGGTTGGCATCGAGCCAACCGGCCCTCTTCTCCCAAAGCGTGCGCTCCGCAAGCAGGGCCTGCCCGGCGGCCGCCTGCATCTCGAGGTCGGATATGTCCTTTTTCAGCGCGCTGTGCCGCGAAAGAAACACCCGCAGACCCGCGAGGTTGATCATGACGAACAGCACCGCGAGAAGGCCGGCGAGCAGTTTCTTTTCTTTAGAAGTCAGTGCTCTCATTCGTCTGCTCCTGCGCTTCGCCTTCGAAATCCGCGCGCACGCCATCCACTTGGAATCTTGCGCTCCCGGTGCCGATCAGTTTCGGCTGCTGGGCGTCCCACCTGTAAAGTTCCGCCAGCTCGGGGCTTTTGCTCACGTCCTCCTGGAATTTCTGTGCTTGCTGGATTTGCGATGCTTCGCCGGCGATCGAGACACGGTCGAGGTCCATGTTGAAGGAAACCAATCGCACGCCGTCTTCCGGCAAAAGGCGCACCACCTGGTAAAGAATCTCCAGCGGGTAACGCGAGCGGTCGATCGCCGTGAGCAAAGAATCCCAGCGGTCCATCGCGGCCTGCACTGCCGCCACGTCGCCGGCCTCGCGATCTATCGACGCGCGGAGCGAACGCGCGCGCCATTGCAGCCAGAACATGTCGGCGACCAATGCCAGCATAAGAACAAAATAAGCCGCGGCCGCAGCAAGAACGATCTTGCGCGTGCGGGCGGCGGCTTTTTTCGCCTGCTGCGCATCGCGGACCGGAAGCGGTATGCACTTGAGAGGCTCCGATGGACGGACCGGCGGCGGCAACTCGGCCAACTCGACCGGGAGAAATCCGCCCGAAGGCCAGTCCCGCAGATCGGGACGCCCGCCTTCGTAGAGCAATCGGACACCGCGCACTGCAGCGGTCATTCCCCCGGCCTCGAGCGATGCAACCATCGTCCAGACTTCGAGAGCCATCGCGCCGGAGGGCTGAGGCGAGGTGAGCGACTGGAAGTGGACAACATGATCTCCCCGAGTGACGGCGGCGACCCAAACGCCTTCCTCTTTCCACACGGTGACGGAGTCGGCCGGGAGCGGAAGACAACCGGGGGACACGGCGTATTCGGTGGCTTCGCCATGCCAGCAGCCGGGCGCGAGATGCGCCGGAAGCACCACGGCATGCAGCAAAGCCTCGTCGCCGGAGGCGGCAACTTGCGACCACGCAAACGCTGTCTCATCACGCGAACGCCCCGCCAGTCCGCGCAGCTCGAGCTGTGTGAAAACGAGGTCCGGAAAGATCGCAGGATCTCCGGAAGGCGCCCAGAAGCTGAGCGAGAAAACACGCCGCACCGGGATGGCGATGAGTGCACCTGCCGCGGGCGAGAGCGCGGCAAGATCGGGGGCTTCGCCGGTCATCGTCCATGATCCTGTTTCGTCCGCTTCCCATTTTTGCCAACCCGAAGACGAGACACGGAAGATGGCACCTTGCCGGGGCTGGCGCGCGGATTTTATTTTTCCTCCCATAGCAAATAGGCCGTCTCTCCCCCGCTCTCGCCAGCTTGCGCGGCGACCACGGAGATGACCACTTCACGGTCGCCCACGATACCGCGGCTATCAATTCTTTTGACTTTGCTTTCGGTGGTGAGGCGCGCAGACACCTCGTCCGCCGGCACGCGCGACCCCTGCAACCATCCGGCCCATTGCTGGGGATCTTCGAATTTGAAGTCGTCCTCGGAGGGTTCCACGCCGTCCTCGCCCGCGCGGTATCTCACGAGAGCAGCAGCGGCTTCGGGGGGTATGCCGGTGGCGGCTTGGATGACTTCGGAGGACGCTTCGTTCACATCCACGAGCCCCTCGCCGAAGATGGTGAAGAAATCCTGCCAATCGGGTTTCGCAGCGGCAACTGCATCCATCCCGAGCACTCGTTCCATTTCACGCACCGAGCGGAAAGGGCGGTTGGACGGCGCATCGGGAATGCCCGCCGCCTCGTATTCCGCCTGCTCCGCGCCGTTGAGCCCGCGTCCCGCATCGTCGTCCACCCAGTCGATGAGTTTGTCGATGAGGCGGTCGGCTTCATCGGGATCCATGCCCCAGAGTGCGAAAAGGTTTTTGAGCGTATTGCGGTCGCGCTGCTCGAGAAGTTTGTTGATGTTCAGCCTGCCGCCTTCGCCGCGGATGCGAACCTGCATTTTTTCGCCACCACCGAAGTCGCGGTTGAGCAGCTCCGTGTCTTCCGGTTTGACTTGCGGGTGCAAGCCGATCGCCACTCCGCTCACCGCAATCTGCCGCGCGCGGAGGCCTGATGAATCCATCGCGCCGGTTTCCAGTTCCGTGCCGACGATGCCGGCCAACCAGACGACGGCAAAACCGACCACCGCGATGGCCCATAGGACGAGCATGAGGGCCGCGCCGCGAATCCGGTGTTTGGACGGGGCGGCAATCATGGCTGCGGAGCGTCCTGCGATGGCTGCTCCGGCGTCGGCTCCGGCTGCGCAGGAGCCGCGGAAGCTTCTTTGACCGGCGGCAGCCAGAAGGTGTAAGTGCGCGGGACCTCCTCCCCTAAAAACTGGAAGGTCAATTCGACAAGAGGCGGTCTCTCGCCCTCGGCCGTCCATTCTTCGACCCAATCCTGCAAGGAGGCGCTGTAGAATCTCCACGAGACCGAGCGAAGGTCGGGCAGCAGCGGCAACCAAGGACCCTTTTCCAGCGAGGCCTTCCATTCCATTTCGGTCGGGTTGCCCGGGACCAGAAGAAGGCCGATGCCGCGGCCACCTCCGAGGCGCGGACGCGCGGAGATCACGGCCGCACCGGCCGAGGGTGCCACCGATCCCCAAGCGAAAATCCCCGGCGCATCGCGCAGGACGATTTCCGCCGAGCCGTCGCCGTCCTGCACGCGAACACCTCCGGTCAATCGCGCCGTTGCGGGGAGATTGTGGAACGTGCGCCGCAGCAGCGAAATGAATGCATCGAGGCGCTGCGATTGCAGACTGTCGTCGGTGAGCGCGGCCGTCGCGCGCACGGAAACATCGACGATCGAATAGATGCCGCCCGCAAGCAGGACGAAGATGGCGATCACCACCATCATTTCGAAAAGGGTGAATGCGCCGGGATGTCTGCGCTGCTTCCTCATGGCTGATAGCGCAGGAACTTTTCTTCCCGCTCCTGCTTTTCGTTGCCGTCGGTCCACTCCGCGCGAACCGTGATCCACCACAGACCGGGCAACACCGCATCGTTTTTGTCGCGGATTTCCGCCTGTTCCGCACTGACGGAATATTTCACGCCCATGGCATCCGGGCCTGTCTCGCGACCCTCGGCGAGCGTTTCGATGGGCAGGGCCATGGCTTGGTCGAGCAGCGATTCGAGTTGCTGCCGCATCCCGGCTTCACTGCGCAGCAAGGCATTGGCCTCCACGATGCGGTCGAGGGCGATGGCGAGCCCGCCAAGGGCCAGCGAAAACATGGCCAGCGCGATGAGTATTTCGAAAAGTGTGAAGCCGGATTTTTTCACGGTGCGTAAAAACTTTCCTCGGCGATGCCGGCGGTGAGCGGATCGAAGCGCACTTCCATCCACGCCTCGCCATCCGCCACGCGGACGGTGATCGGCTCGCACAGACCGCTCGGCTGGAAGACCCAGCGCTGGCCGTCCGGTTTGAGCGGTTTTTCCGCCCCGAACGCGCGCAGGGTATAAGACATTCCCGAAGGCAGGGGGGACGTCAGGCTTGGTTCCTTTTCGCCGGAGCGGCGCAGGGCGAAGGCCTTTTTGCCGAAGATCACCTCGGAAGGGTGGCCCGTGGTCGCGGCATCGGTGCGCGCCGTTTTGGCCATGATGAGAAGTTCGCGCACCACGTCGCGGAGCTTTTGCTCGCGCGAAAAACCCGAGACCAAGGGAACCGCCGCGCCCATCAGCAGGGCGATGAGCGCCAAAACCAAGAGGATCTCGAGAAGCGTGTAAGCGCGACGGGCCTTCGCGCCCGGCACTCGGATCCTGGTCATGACAGCGGAAGCGGGGCGCTAATCGTTGCCGATGTCGTCCTCGCTTTCCACGCCGTCCTCGCCCAACGAGTAGAGGTCGAAGCCCCGCGTGTTTTTCTTGCCCGGCCTTTTGTATTGATACGGGTTGCCCCAAGGATCCTTGGGAAGTTCGTCGAGGATCTGCCGCCAGCGTTTCGCGTTGGCCGGGCGCGTCACGAGCGCCTCCAAGCCTTGCTCGGTCGTCGGAAGAAACCCGTTCTGCACTTTATACATGCCGAGTGCCGTGGAGAGGGTCTTTATATCGGTCGCAGCGCGTTGGTCCTCGGCGACGCCGACCGCACCGCCGAGCATGAAAATCGCCGATCCGACAAGGACCGCGATGATGCCCAGCACGAGCATGATCTCGAACAAAGTGTAAGCGGCGGTATGGGCGCGCCGCAGGCGGCGGATGGACGGTGACATTGGAGAAAAGATGGCGGTCGCCGCCCCCGTTGTCAAAACAGCGGTCAGAAGGAACCGGCGCCGCTTTGCCAGAAGCTGTTGAGCGCGTCGGCGGGACCGGGCGCGGAGGGCGGAACCACGGGAGGCAGCGGGGCCTCCTCACCCGCGTGCGGTTCGGGTTCCACGGGCACGTCGCGCAACGGGAGGGAAAGATCCGGCTCTTTCACCGGAGGCGGATAGGAAAGTTCGAGCACCGCATCGCGCACGAAGGTGCGGTTGCGGTAGTTGGAATTGACCGGCGAACGAAGCTCGAGCAGGACGGAGTTTTCGCCCGGCAAAAGAAGTTCGGCGGGAATGTGGATCGAGGCCTTGCGCCATCCGGCAAAAACCCCCCGCTGGTCGGGCCCGGGCAAATGCCCGGGATCCTCGAGCGTCGGCACATCAATGGCCATCGGTCCGACTTCCTGGTTGTTGATCAGCAGCCATACCTCCTGATCGAAAAACACACCGGCGAAAGACGCCTCGAGCCGCGCCTTGGTCGGTGCTTGCTCGAGAGTCGAAACCAGTTCGAGCGAAGGAGTGAGAAGTTCGGCTCCCTCGGTGAGGGCCGCACGGACCACGCGATCGCGCCACTCGTCCTGCAATGCCCGGCGCGGTCCTCCGTCAACATCCGCTTCCGCAAGCGTCAGCCGCGAGGCCGTCACAACCACGGGAACGTAGCACGTGGTCGAGGCAAGCATCGTGCGCTCGGAAACCCACTCGAACTTGACGCGGTTGACGTTGAGATTCGCACCGCCTTGCAGGAGCAGTGTTCCGTTGCCGCCCAAGCGCGAGGCGCTGATGAGCAGCGGCCGCTGGTTGGGCACGCCGAGTCCTTCGCCCAAATTTTCCGAGATGACTTCCGGGGTTCCGGATCCGTCGCGCAACCACTCGACGCGCAGGCCGCCCCCCTCCGTCTCGTCGAAAACAAAATGCACGAGCAGGTCGCGATCGGCGGGAGGGGAGAGACGGAACGCCACGCGTGCTCCGGCGCCGGGCGCCGACACCGGGGGACCGTGCATCCACACCGGCAGAGCTTGGGACGCATCGAAAGGCAGGTCCGCAGTGAACACCATGTCGTCCCCCGCCCGCGCCGCAAAAGCGCCGAGCACGACCGCGACGACGGACGACACCAAGGGCTTGCTGATTCGGGCGATCATGGTTGGGGGTTCGACGGTCCAGTGGGGTCCGACAAAACTCCGATAGCATAATCTTGAAATATGGGATCTTGCAACAGGGCTTTGAAAAGGGGTTCCGGCAGCTTTTCATGGGCCTCCGAGAGAAACGCTGCAGCGGCCGCTTTGTCACCGCGAAGCAGCGCATCCGCCGCGGCAAAAAAGAGCTCCTCCGGACGCTGTATGCCGTTGATCTGCTGGATCTTGTATGGTGGCGAACCCGGCTTGTAGTCGAGCTGCATTCCGGTCAGGCCGGCCTTGACCGTCGAGACCAGAATGCTGTCGGACTCGGACACCCTATCCAAGGCCATGCGGTAGGCTTCCACCGCCGGTTCCTCCTCCCCGACCGCGCGGTGAAACTCGCCGAGGACGTAGAGGGGCATGCTGTTCAGCGGGTCGGCCGCGCGCGACGCCTGCACATTTTGCATGACGGCTTCGCGTGCCGCCGAGGGTTGCCCGGAGCCGCGGGACCTCTCCAGAGCGATCAGCCCGAGCAAGGCGAACGCATTGCTTTTCTCCTCGCCGAGTTCGATCGATCGGCGCGCCGAGGCTTCCGCTGCATCAAAGTCGCCGAGATGCATCTGCGTCAGCCCCGTCTCGCACTGCAGGCCCCGCAGGGACGGATCCAAGCTGGCGGCTTTACGAAATTGGTCCAGCGCTTCGAGGTGGCGACCGGTGAAACGCGCGGACAAAGCCGCCTCCACGTGCTCGAGCGCCTTTTGTCTCTGCGCCGAGGGCACCTGCGGAGCGTGCGCCGCTTCGGACCGGGGGGATGACAGCTTGGCCGCGACAAGTCCCGCCAGAAATGCCGCTCCCGCGGCAAAGGAAATCACGATCGCTGAACGCAACTTTCCGGATCCCGATCGCCTCATGACATCGCCCATGCAACGCACGTCTGGATACACCGTCAAGCCCTCCGCCGCCCTTTGGCCTTTCGTCCGCGCCCCGTCGCGCTTTACCATCCCCGCACCATGGCCACTCGCGCCGCCACGTCCGATCTCTACGGGCAAAATGTGCTCGCCACCTATGCCCGCTTCCCGGTCGCGCTCGAACGCGGTGAAGGCACGCGCGTCTGGGACGAAGACGGACGTGCTTACCTCGATTTCACCTCCGGGATCGCGGTCAATTCGCTCGGCCATGCTCATCCGGCCATGCAAAAGGCCATCGCCGGGCAGGCGGCGCGGCTCATCCATGTCTCCAATCTTTTCCTCAACCGCCCGCAGGCGGAGCTGGCCGCGAAGATCAACGCGATCATGGGAATGCCGGGCAGGATTTTTTTCTGCAACAGCGGCGCCGAGGCCAACGAGGGGCTCTACAAACTCGCCCGCAAACATGGTTCGCCGCAGCGGCGCAACGAGATCATCACGCTCGACGGGTCGTTCCACGGACGCACCCTCGGCGGCATCGCCGCCACCGGGCAGATCAAGGTGAAGCTGGGGTTCGGCCCGCCGGTGGAAGGATTCATCAATGTGCCGGCGCGCATCGAATGCGTGGCCAATGCCGCGGGTCCCCGCGCGGCCGCCGTCCTCGTGGAGCCGATCCAGGGAGAAGGCGGCGTGAAAGTTATGCCGGCGGATTTCCTCCGCGCCTTGCGCGAACTGTGCGACGAGCGCGGCATGCTGCTGCTTTATGACGAAGTCCAGTGCGGACTCGGGCGCACCGGGCATTGGCACGGCTGGCACGCCACGGGCGCGCCGGACGCCGCACCGGATGCCATCAGCTGGGCCAAAGGCATAGGGGGCGGCTTTCCCCTCGGCGCTTTCTGGTTGCGCGAAAATCTGGCGGATCTACTCGGGCCCGGAACCCACGGCACAACCTACGGCGGATCGCCGCTCGCCTGCGCCGCAGCGCGGTGCGTCCTCGACACCATCGAAAAGGAAGACCTGCTGGCAAATGCCAGAGAGCATGGCGCCCGGCTGCGCGCCGCGATCGACGGTTTGAAATCACCGTTGGTCGAAGAGTTGCGCGGCGCCGGACTTTTGCTCGGCGTGGCCCTGCGCGATTTCCGCTGGAAGGACAGCACCGGATCGGACCCACGCCCGCCCGCGTTGCGGCTGACACTCAAGCTCATCGAGCATGGCTTGCTCGTCGTGCCCGCGGGGGAGAACGTCATACGGCTGCTTCCCCCGCTCAATGTCACCGGGGCCGAATGCGACGAGGCCGTGGGCATCCTGCGCGAGGTGCTCGCAGTTGCCGGGCCGGCCAGCTAACCTCGTCGCGGACATGAAGAACCTGCTCGACATCGAGTCGTTGGACGCGGCGGAAATCGCACGCATCGTCGCGCACGCCGGCGAAATGAAGCGCCTGCGCGGGACGCATCCCGATGCCCCGCTCGCCGGCGAATGCTGGGCGCTCATTTTTTCCAAGTCATCGACCCGCACGCGACTGAGCTTCGAGGTCGGCATCCGCGAATTGGGCGGGCAACCGATTTTTCTTTCGGCCAACGAGATCCAGCTCGGACGCGGCGAACCGATCCGCGACACCGCGCGCGTCCTGGGGCGCATGGTCCAAGGCGCGATCATCCGCACCTACGCGCAATACGATGTCGCCGAGTTCGCGGCGCTCAGCGGCCTTCGCACGGTCAATGCCCTCACCGACGCCGAGCACCCCTGCCAGATTCTCAGCGACCTTTTCACCATCACCGAAAAACGCGGATCGCTCGACGGTCTCAAGGTTGCCTTCATCGGCGACGGGGATTGCAACGTCGCCCGCTCGTGGATCTGGGCGGCCGCACGGTGCGGTTTCAGCCTGCGCATCGCCGCCCCGCCCCGCTTCCAGCCTCCCGGCGAACTTGTCGCGCGCTCCGGCGGCGACATCACCGTGACGTCCGATGTGGCTGCTGCGTGCAAAGGTGCGGACGTCCTCTACACCGACGTGTGGGTCAGCATGGGCAAGGAGGACGAGGCCGCGTTCCGCGCCGCGCAATTCGGCGGCTACCAGATCAATCGCGCCGCGGTTGAGGCGGCCGGAGGCTCGCCGCTCGTCATGCACTGCCTTCCCGCATACCGCGGCAAGGAAATCTCCGAGGAAGTTTTCGAGACCAACGCGCAAACCATCTTCGACCAGGCCGAAAACCGCCTGCACACGCAAAAGGCCGTCCTCACCCTGCTCGAGAAATAACCGGGCGCCGGTTCAGATCAGTCCCGCGGCCAATCCGATGCCGACGAGCATCATTCCGGCGGCGACAATCAGCCGCACCGCACGGTAAGTGATTTTTTCAAGCACCCGTGCGCCGAAACAGGCGCCGGCGAACGCGGCCACGATCGCCACCGCCACCGGACCGGCCACGCCGGATGCGAGGAGATTGAAATGCGCCCAGAGCGAGCCCCCGCCGTAAACGGCCAAACGCACCACATCGACAATCACCGCGCAAACCACGCCGGTTGCCACGAAGGCCTCTTTGCCCAGGCCCGCCTTGATGAGGAATGCCGAGCGCAGCGCACCCTGGTTTCCCGAGAGCCCGCCGAAAAATCCCGAAAGAAGTCCGCCGACCGCGAGATAGCGCCGCGGCAAAGCCAATTTCGCGAAAGACGGGATCAGCTCCAGCACGGCGAAAAACAAAATGACCACGCCGATGACCAGCTTGACGGGCGTGACTTCGCGCGTCCGCCCGAGCAGCTCGTAGCCGGCGAGCGAGGGAAGGTCGGCGAAATACACCAAGGCGCCCGCGCCGGCCGCGGCCGCCAACGCCGACGGCAACCCGAAACGCAGCACCACGGGCCAATCGGCCCGTCGACCCAGCAGGACGATTTTGAAAAGATTGTTGGCCAGATGAACCACCGCCGTCGCGGCAATCGCCGCCGGCACCGGGAAAAACAACGCGAAGACCGGCATGAGGATGGTCCCCAAGCCGAAACCCGACAAAAGGGTCAGCATCGAAGCCCCCGCCGCCACGACGGAAACGAGGAGATAGTCCATGGATAACCGCGGAAGTCATAGACGCACACCGGCGGTGATGCAAACACGGGTGGCCGCGCCATTGTCGTGCATTCGCCCCTTCAACTGCTAAATTTTTCCCTGCATCCATGAAAAACAAACCGCGGCACACCAAAAAGGTTCGCTTGGCAATCGTCGGGACCGGCGGGATGGCTAACTTCCATGCTGGGGAATTCCTCAAGGACAAAGGCGTCGAACTCGTCGCGGTGTGCGACATCGACGCCGGGCGCGCGCGGGAATTCGCCGCCAAGCACTCGCCCTCGGCGGCGGTTTTCACCGATTTCGGGCGGTTGCTGCGCGAGGTGAAACCCGACGCCGTGTCCAACGTCACTCCCGACAGCCTCCACGCACCGCTCACGCTCCGGGCCATCGCAGCCGGGTGTCATGTCTTCTGCGAAAAGCCGCTGGCGACCGATTATCCCGCCGCGCGAAAAATGGCCCGGGCGGCCGTCAAAGCGGGCCTCGTGAACATGGTCAACTTCTCCTACCGCAACGCACCGGCCATCCAGATGGCGCGCGAATTGGTCCGTGAAGGCAAACTCGGCGACATCGTTCATGTCGAGGCAAGTTATCTGCAGAGCTGGCTCACCGCGAAGGCCTGGGGAGACTGGAAGACCAACCCCGCCTGGCTATGGCGGCTCTCCTCGAAACACGGAAGCAAAGGCGTGCTGGGTGATATCGGCGTGCACATCATTGACTTCGCGACCTTTCCCGTCGGACCGGTTCGGTCGGCCAATGCGCGGCTGAAAACGTTCACCTCGCTCAAAGGCAAAAAGCGCGGCGCTTACACGCTCGATGCCAACGATTCGGCACTCGTCACCGTCGAGTTTGCCAACGGCGCACTCGGCGCGATCCACGCCACACGCTGGGCAACCGGACAAGCCAACTCGCTTTTGCTCCGCCTGCACGGCACCAAGGGAGGCCTGCGCATCGATCTCGACAAATCGACCGACTCGCTCGAAGTCTGCCTCGGGCCGGACATCGACAAGTTCGCCTGGAAAACCGTCAAAGCACCTGCGGTTCCAACCACTTACCAGAGATTCATCTCCGCCGTGCGTTGCGGGAGAAACGGCCAGCCCGATTTCATACGCGGCGCCGAAATCCAGAAGATCCTCGATGCCTGCTTCGTGTCCGACGAGGCGGGGCGCACGGTCCGGCTCTGACAACGCGGCCCGCACGGGGGCGAGACCGTGCTCAGACCAGCACGCACGCCATCCCGGCGGCTTTGGCAGCTTGGGCGCCGGTCGCCGTGTCTTCGAACACAAGGCAATGCTCGGGCTCAACTCCCACGACCCGCGCGGCGACAAGGAACGGATCCGGATGCGGCTTGCCGCGGTTGTAATCCTCGGCCGCGATCACCGCGGAGAACAATTCGTCAATCCCGAGAGCACGCAAAGTGCGGTCCACCAGATCGCGATGACCGCCCGAGGCGACGGCCAGGGGGATCCGGCCGTGGTGTTCGCGCGCAATGGCCACGACATCCTGCCTTGCCTGAACGCCGGGGATCATCTCGCGGTAATAGTGCTCCTTGCGGTCAACGACCCGGTCCACATCGAGGGCAATGCCGAACTTCGCATTCAAGCGCCGCACAATCTCCGCCGTCGGAACACCGCCCCATTGGTAAAAAAGTTCCTCCGGATACGTGCCGCCGAAGTCGTTCATCGCGCGACTCCACGCCTGGAAGTGAAGATGCATGTTGTCGGCCAGCGTGCCGTCGCAGTCGAAAATGAACGCGCGGAAATCGCCCGCAGGCAGAGTGAACGCCCTGTTCACGACGACGCGGCCGGCTTGTAGTCGGGATAGCGTCGCTCGCGCTCCTCTTTGGCACGATCCGCATCGGGCTGGTTCGACGCCTTGCGGTAGGCCTGCTCCGCGAGGACGAGCGCTTGAGGCGTGATGTCCTTCTCGTCGTAGAGCAGGGCGACCGACATGAACGCGCGCGCGGCATCGTCGTAGCGGTCCTGCGCCAGCAGGGCCCGCCCGTTGGCGAGCCGCGCCTCCGCATTGACACGTCCTTCGGGCTGCAGGCGGAGCGCTTCCTCGGCATGTTCCTTGGCCTTGGCCCCGTCCTTCATCGCGATCAGTGCCTCGGCCGTCAGAAGGTGGACGCGGGCCTTGGCCTTGGGCTCGTGAACGCGGGGAAGCAGCTGCTCCAAGGTGCGACGCGCATCATCGGGTTTTCCGGCGCCGATCTGCGCCTGCGCCAGTGCCGTGCGCACCTCCTCGGGTGCATCGTCGGCCGCCGCCAGCGTGGCGAGAAACTCGATGGCTGTGTCATAGTCCTTGGCCTCGAGGGCGGAGGTCCCCAGCCACTGCCTTACCTCGGCGGGAGTCTTGGACGCGCCCAGCGCTTTGGCCTCGCGCGCCGCAGCCTCGCGATCTCCGAGCTGGTAATGGCACAGGAGAAGCCTCAGTCCGGCCCGCTCCCCGTATTTTTCCTTGTCCAATTCGCGCGCCTTCTCCAGCGGGCCCACAGCTTCGCGGTATTTTTTGGATTGTTCCGCATGGTAGCCGATCCAGAAGTTGGCCTGCGCGGCCGACCCGGTTTCGGGGTATTCGGCGAGCAGCCGCTCGAAGGCCGCGGACATCTCCGCCGGCCGCTGCATGCTGCCGAGCAAGAGGGCGCGCTGGATCATCGCTTCCTCGCGCTCCTTCGCGCCGCGCATGCTGTCGATGATCGCGCCGAAATCCGCCAACGCCGCCTCTTTTTGTCCGGTCTGCAACTGCGCCATCGCCCTCTGCGCGTAGGCGGATGCGGCAAGCGGATGCCGGGGGAATTGCTGGACGAACCGCGTGAGCACCATGACGGCATCGTCGTATTGCTTCTGCTGCATCCGGCACCAGGCGAGTTTGTAGAGGGCATCCGCCCGGTATTTGGACGTGCCGGGAGACGCGGCCGCCTTGGCGTAGAGATCGGCGGCTTCGGCGTAACGGTTCTGCCCGAAAAGCAGCTCCGCCTTGAGAAGGGAGGCTCTGGCCCGCTCATCCTCGTCGGAGGACGACATCAGAAACACCTCGATCTGGTTGAGCGCCCGCTCGTCCTTCTGGGCCACGAGGCTCACCAGCCGGTGGAATGCGGCGTCCTTGGCGGATTTCGAGTCGGGGAACTCCGACGTGAGTTTGTCATAGAGCGCCAGCGCCTCCGACTGCTGGCCGAGTTGGCGGCGGGCGTTGGCCGCGAGCAGCATCACCTCGGGTTTCGCCTCCGGCGGCAGCTGCGGCAGGATTTCCGCCGCCCTCTTGGCCGCGGACTCGTAGTTGTCCGACTCGTAATCGAGGCGCACGAGGCCGGCCTGCGCGGCGCCGCTCCACGCGGGCATCTCGGGAATTTTGGCCGCGGACTCGAGCAAAGGACGCGCCAAATCGAACTCGCGGTTGTCGATGGCGAGCAATCCCGCCTTCACCGCGGCGCTCGTGCGGACGGTGGGATTTTGCGCGGTCTCGGCGAGACCTTTGAATTGGCGGAATGCCCCGTCGGTGAGTCCGGCGCGCGCATCGGCGTCGGCAAGGTCGAAGATGGCTCGCTCGCGGTAGGGATTGTCCTCTTTCTGCGACGCCACTTCGCGGTAGGCGGAAAGCGCCTCGAACTTGCGCCCCGCGGCATCGAGCGCCCGCCCTTCGAAAAATTTGGCCGCGAGTCGAAGCTTGGGGTCGCGCACGTGGTGCGCGGCGATGCGGAACGACGCGGCCGCGCCGTCGAAGTCGCGCGCCGCATACTGCATCTCCCCGAGGCGATAGGCGCCCGGACCGAGAAAATCGCCCGAGTTGAAGTCCGTCGTGAGCTGACGGTAGGACGCGAGCGCCTCGGCCGGCCGTTGGAGCGCGCGAAGGGACTCGCCCAAACGAAAAAGCGCCGCCTGCCGATCCGGGCCGGGGCGTCCCGACTGGAGAAATTCCTGATATTTGGCCGCCGCGAGGTCATACATCTTGCGGGAGTAAAATCCGTTGGCTTGCGAAAGGATCTGCGACGTCGGATCGAGCAGCACGCTGGACGGTGCGGCGCGAACTTCCTCCAACCCTGTCGCCGCATCGACGGCGGAGGCCGGGGCCGCGGGAGCTGTCACCGGTTCGGCGCGGCGGACATCGGCAGGCAATGCGGGGGTCACCGGCTCGGCACGTCGCACCTCCGGTTCCTGCGCGGAGAGCACGGACGTGAAAGCCAAAAGAAAATACGACGACCGTTTCATGACTCGGGGCGCCCGGTGGCGAAGGCCACATTCCAGACGTTCGCCGCGCGGCAGATGTCGAGAACCGCAACGATATGGCGGTAATCCGCCGATTGGTCGCCGCGCAGCACGACCGCCTGATCGGGATACAACTCGGAGATTTTCTTCAAGGTGGATCCGAGTTCTTCCGCGGTGAGGGTCTTGCGGTTCATCACGATCGAGCCGTCGGACTTCACGTTGATGATCACCTCGCCGACCGAGCGTCGCGATTCCTTGCCCTCCTTGGCGGTGGGGACTTTGACGTCCAGCTCGGTCTCGTAGCGCGCGAAATTCCAGGTGACCAGGAAGAAGATGAGCAGCAGGAAAACGATGTCCACCATCGGCGCGATCTGGAATCCCACCGGCTCGGGAGTCGACTGCTTGCGGAAGTTCACAGTGCCGCAACCACCGCCCGCCCCATCTCGGCGGTGGTGACAAGCCTCGTGCCCTCGGTGTGGATATCCTTGGTCCGCAGTCCGTCGGCGATGACCTTCCGCACCGCGCACTCAATCGCGTCGGCGGCGTCCCCACGTCCGGCCGAGTAGCGCAGCATCATGGCCGTGGACAAAATTTGCGCGACGGGGTTGGCGATGCCCATGCCCGCGATGTCGGGCGCCGTGCCGCCGCTCGGCTCATACATGCCGAAGTAGCGGCCGTCGCCCCTCGACACACCGAGGCTCGCGCTCGGCAGCATGCCGAGGGAACCGGCGATCATGGCCAGCTCGTCGCTGAGAATGTCGCCGAACAAGTTTTCCGCCACCACCACGTCGAACCCTTTCGGATTGCGGATCAACTGCATGGCCGCATTGTCGACGTAAAGATGGCGCAGCGAGACATCCGGGTAGTCGGCAGCCACGCGCTCGATCGTCCGGCGCCAGAGGATGCCGTTCTGCAGGACGTTGGCTTTGTCGATCGATGTGAGGCTTTTGCTGCGACGCTGCGCGGCTTGGAACGCCACATGCGCGATGCGCTCGATCTCGCTCTCCCAGTAAATCATCGTGTCCACGGCAAACCACTCGCCGCTCTCGTGCTTCATGTATTTCGGTTCGCCGAAATAAAGCCCTCCGGTCAGTTCGCGCACGAACAGCACATCGAAACCTCCGGCCACGATGGATTCGCGCACAGGCGACGCGTGCGTCAACTCGGGAAGACAGACGGCCGGTCGCAAATTGGCGTAGAGAGCGAAAGTTTTGCGCAGCGGCAGCAACGCGGCTCTCTCGGGCTGTTGCTCGGGCGGCAGAGATTCCCATTTCGGCCCGCCCACCGAACCGAAAAGGATGGCGTCCGCGGACTTGCACGCCTGCAAAGTTTTTTCCGGCAGTGCCGTGCCGTCGGCATCGATCGCGCATCCCCCCACCCGCTCCTCGGTGAATTCGTAGGGGATGGAAAACTTGGCCGACGCCGCCGCGAGAACACCCAATGCCTCGGCCATTACTTCGGGGCCGATGCCGTCGCCGGCCAGAACCGCTATCTTGAATTTGTCCGCTCCGCTCATGAGCGGGACACCATATCCGAGGGGCGCGGGGCCGACAAGGGTGCGCGGCGCGGTCCGCGGACTCAGGGTTTGGCGAATACCGGAAGGTAACCGCCTCGAGGAATGCTGATTCGCAGCGGGTTGCGGTGCCCGGACTTCAGATAATAGGTCTCGAGGTCGCGACGGAGGCGTCCGGCTTCGATGCGGACGATCGGGTCCTGATTGGGATTGAAGCTGGCGGGCCGGCCGAGAACGCGCAGGCCGATCGTGCGGGCCGTGATGCCGTCGGCCCTGCCCGCAAGAGTTTCGCGGACGACAAAGTCCAGGAACTTCCGGTTGCGCGCGGTGGCGGGGAAATCGCTGCTCGACAAAACCCGCTGCAATTCCTCCATCGGGTCATCGGACAACGATGCAGTCGGTGGACAATCGGACGCGGCCGGCTCCGGCGTCGCGGGCAAAAAGCCCGCCCGGTATCCGCCCTTGGGCATTTCGATGCGCAGGCGGCCGCGAGATCCCGCCTTGAGATAAAAGGTCTCCAGATCGCGCCGCAACTTTCCCGCCTCGATCCGGACGATGGGATCCTTCACCGGGTTAAAAGTGTCGGGACGTCCGAAAACCTGCGTGGCCACGTCATAGGCCGAGATTCTTGAATCCGGTTGCGTCAGCGTCCGCAGAACAACAAATTCCAAAAAACGTCGGTTGCGCGGGCTTGCGCGAAAGTCCGGGCTGCCGACGATGCGATCGAGTTCGGCTTTCACTTCATTCGTGGTGAAGCCATGGCCGGCAATGGGCGCCGTATCCGCTGCACCTGCGTCCTCGTTGCCCGGGGGCACGCAAGTCGCAGAGACCGTTTCCTCGAAATGCATACGATTTCGCTCCGAATAAATCCGTCGTGGGCCGGGATCAGTAGCCCGAATTCATCGCCACGGCTTCGGCGGGATCGGCAGAATGGCTCCAGATGGAAGTGGCGATCGCGAGTCCGAAAGCCGTGAAACTGGCAAGCGCACAGAGCACAACAATCCGGCGCAGCAATACATCGCGGCGCGCTAAAAGAGCTTCGTCGGCAACGCAGGCGGGTTGATTTGCGCTCATAATGGAAGCGGTCTTTTACCAGTCTTCTCCTGGGTTGGGAATACCCTGTGCAGGGTATTCCTTCAGCCGGGTCCGTCGCTCACTCCTCCGGTGCAAACCACTTGCCGTCCAACTCGTCCATGACCCCTGCCGTCTTGATGTTGAGCAGGGCGGCATTGATCGGCTTCCGCACGGGACTGCCGAGCGGCATGGCGAACCCGTAGTCTTGCGGATCGAAAATAGCGCCCACCACGGCCAGCCCCTCGCCCGGATGCCGGGCCACGTAGTAGCGGAGCATGGGACTGTCATAAACCACGCCTTTGACCTGACCGCGCTTCAGCGCATCGACCGCCCCGGCAAGATCCGGGAAACCGGCAACATCGAACCCGGCACGGTTGAGCAAGGTCTCCGCCGCGGCGCCCGAAACGGTGGCCACGCGCGAACCGCGCAAATCACCCAAACCGGAAATTTCCGAGGTGAGCGTGTTGACGGTCATGGCCGATGCGAGCGTCGCCGTGATGTAGGACGTAAGGCCGATTCCGCCGAGCATCCATACGACGGCGACGAGGCGCCCGGCCACGCCGACCGGTGCTTTGTTTTCGCAGCCCCCGCTGATCAATGTCGCGATCGACCACCATGCCGACTCCCACACGCCGCGGATGTATCCCTCGGGAAAACTCTCGGCGTTGATCCGCCGCTCGACCATCCAGAGCAAATGGGAAACGACGAGCACGGCGAGGAGAAGGACGATCACCACTTGGGCGACGTTCTTGTTGAACAATGCGCGGAAAGCCGAAAATGCCCCTGCTTGCCCCTGCGCGCGCGCGAGGATCTGCAAGCCGGAGTTGAAAAACGGATGGCTGAAATCCATCAGCTTCTCGCGCTCGGGAGTGATGCTCAGCGCGCCGACACCGACATCCGCCTGCCCGCCTTTCACCGCATCGAGCAATTCCGGAACCGTCCGCACCACGGTTGTCTCGAACTGCAGACCCGCCTCCTCCGCCACCTTGTTCCAAACATCGATAGAATAGCCTTTGAGCACACCGTCCTGCTCGAACGCGAAGGGTTCCGCCGGTTTCACAAACACGCGCAGCTTTTGCTGCGGAGCTTGGGAAACACCCGCGGCCGTGCAGACCGCAAGGAGAGAAAGAGTGACGAGGATTTTTTTCATGGTGGTTAAGTCGGAGGGGGCGATGGGATTATTTCCTTCGTCTCGCCACCTGTGCGGCTTGGCGGCGCGATTCGATCGCGTCTCCGATTTCGGAGGCAAGCGAAGGTGAGCGGTTGAGTAAACCGCCGATTGCCTCGTTGTCGAACAGAATGATCTTCAGGTCCTCGGCGGCGGCCACGGCGATGTTGTCCGCCGATCCGCCCGCTGTCACCTGATCCCCGAATGCTTCCCCGGGGCCGACCGATCCGATCTCGACCTGCCTGCCCTCGGCATCGGTCGAAAGCAGCGATGCACGGCCCTTGATCACGAGGGCGAAACCCTCGAGCCGGCGTGCGGGGTCGTGGACCATTTCGCCCGCAGCGAACTCGAGCACCGCAGGCGCGCCGGCCGCACCCTGCAAGGCCGGCGCAAAGCGCGGATGCGCGCGCAGCAATTCGGCGGGTGTCGGAGCGGCCGGTCCGGGGTTTTCGCCGGGGCTGTATTCCATCTGGATCGGGAACGGAATGGTCAGACCGTCTCGCCGCGCCACATACCACAGCCGCGTCATGATATTGTCCCGCACCGCGGCCAGCTCGGCCTGCGACTCGACGGAAAAAATGAGCCGGTAGATGACCGAGAAATCCGCGTAGTTCACCGTGCGCACCAGCGGCGCCGGATCGGCAAGCACGCCCGGCGTCGATTCCAACAACTGCTGCATCACTTCCTTCACGCGGTTCGGCGGATCGTCATAGCTGAAACCGATCTCGATGATCTCCGTGCGGAGCGGCGTGGGACGTGAAAGGTTGGCGAAGGTTCCCTTGTAAAGGACGACATTGGGCACCACCTGCAGTTCGCGCGTCGGAGTTTCGATGTGCACCGAACGCCAGTTGATTTCGATCACTTTGCCGCGCACGCCATCCACGAGCACCCAATCGCCAACGGCGAGCGGCCGCTCGAACAGCAGCATGAGCCCCGACACGATGTTGCCCAGCGGTTCCTGCAGCGCGAGACCGATGACGATCGAACCGAGGCCGAGCGCTGTCAGTGCCGCGGAAATCTCGTGTCCCCAGACCTGCGAGTAGATGACCATCGCGCCGACGGCCACGAGAAGCGCGCGCACGAGGTCGCGAAACAACTTCGGGACGCGTTCGCTCCACGAGCCTTTGGTCGCGGCCCCGAAGACCACGTCATTGACCAGTCCGAGAACGGCATAGAGCAACGCGATCCAGAAAACCGATTCTATCACGCGCACCGCGGTGCCTTGCGCCGGCCACTGCGCCACATGGCGTGCGAAAACCAGCAGCGCCAGCGAGGGAACGACGAGATTCCTCAGCGTCGCAAAAGTGCGCGCGATGGGCAGGCCGGCGCGACGGCATCGCGCCGACGCCTCGTTGAGCACCAGCAGCGCCAGAGGAAAACCGACGGCCAGAAAAATCGCGGCGCGCAGATTGGCGATTCCGAGGGACGCGAAGTCGTTCATGGCGCGGAGGAACGCAGACTCAGCCGGTCACTTCCCAAAGCTCGATCGCCGCGCGACCCTCGCCCGCGAGCCGCACCGGGCCGCGGAACTGGAACTGCTCGGCCGTGCGTTCGCGCACTGCGGGTGTCACCCGCACCGCCGCGCCCTGTCCTGCAGCGAGCTTGCGCGCGATCGTCACCGTATCGCCCCACAAATCGTAGAGGAATTTGCGGCGACCCACGACGCCGCCCACCACGGGTCCGGAGTTGATACCGACGGCCAGGCCGAATTCCGCGTGATGGTCGCGGTTGAACATCCCGACGATCTTGGTCATTTCGCGCGCGAATTCCACCATGCGACGCGCGTGGTCCGGACGCGCCACCGATAGACCGCAGACCGCGAGGTAAGATCCGCCGATAGTCTTCACTTTTTCGATGCCGGATTTTTCCGCGGCTTCGTCGAAGGACTCGATCAAGTCGCCCAGCACGGAGAGCGCTTTGGTTTCCCCGACTTTGGCGCTGAAGTCTTCGAGCCCGAGAATTTCCGCGAACAGCACCGAAACATCGGCGAACTGGCGACTGGCTTTCTCGTCCCCTTCCTGGCGTTGCGCGACGGCCGAAGCCGGAAGGATGCTGTGCAAAAGATCCTGGTTCTCGCGCACCTGCGCCTCGAGTTGCTGCTTCTGCCGGTGGATGCTTCCGGCCATCTCGTTGAAAACACGTGCCAGTTCTCCGAACTCGTCGCTCGATTGCAGATCGACGCGCACTCCGGTTTCGCCCGCGCCAAGGCGACGCGCACCTTCGGCCAATTTGCGCAGCGGGCGCGTGAGCATGTGCGCGCATACCAAAGCGAGTAATGTCACGCACAGCGCAAGGCCGCTGCCTGCCACTACCACTTTGCGCGCGAACGCCCGCACCGGAGCCTGCGCTTCGGCCAGCGAAACATCGGCGATCACCGCCCAGCGCAACGAATCCAATTCGAGCGGACCGTAGGCGCTCAGCACCTTCTCGCCGCGATAGTCGGTTGTTTCCATGATGCCCGATTCACCCTTGAGCGCCGCTTCGACGGCCGGCGATTCCGCGGGCAGCACGCAAAGCACGTTGCCCTGGCGCTCGACCTGGTCCACCACGCTCGACGGCACACTGCTGCGCCGCAGTTCGCGGACAAATTTTTCCGGATCGGTATACATGAAGCGCGAGCGCGTGCGCATCGTGCCGTCCGGACCGACCAGATAAGTCTCCCCCGTTTCGCCCATGCCCTCGGCCTGCCAGTTGAAATTCCCGGTGAGCACCGCGTTGAAATTGTCTATCGGGAACTGCAGCACGAGCATTCCCGTCATCTTGGCTCCGTCGAAGATCGGGCTGATGGCGAAGCCCATCGGCCGGCCCAAGCTCGGGCGATACGCCTCGAAGTCCGCGATTTTGAAATCATCGCGATCCTGTTTCGTCCGCATTTCGCGCACCTTGGCGCCCAGGTGCGTGTTGGCGTAGGGGCCGTTCTCGAGATTCGTGCCGAGTTCCGCGGTTTTCTCGTAGCTGTAGATGACGTCGAGGGTGTCGGCGTCCACGAGCATCATGTCCTGGAAGCCGAAAATCTTCACCGCACGCGCAAAAAACCTGTGCAATTGCTCGTGCGTGCGCCCGTAGACCGTCGCATCGCCCGGCGCCACTTCGAGGTTCTGTTTGTCGCCGTAAGGATGCGGGTTCGCCACGGTGTAATGGTATTGCAGGTAGCGCTCGGACGGACGCACGGGCAGGTATTGCTCGAGCACGGGCGTGCCCTCGACATTCTTGTCCAATTCGGGAAGGAAATAGTCGCGGTAAAAAGCATCGAGCTTCCGGCTTTCCTCCGGCCCGAGCGTCGCGGCACCCAATTCGCGGTGCGCCTCGCGGAAAGCCCGCATGCCCTCGATCACCGCCTTGCTGTCCGAAATCGAAACCACTTGGTCGCGCAGCGACTCGAGCATCGCCTTGAGCGTGGTCGTCTTGGCCACGCGCACCCCCTGGAGTTGGTTGCGCGCGGATTGCATCAACGCCGTCCGAGCCGTGTCATAACCGATCCATGCCATCACGGCGATCGAGCCGAGACTCACCGCCAGCAGCAGGACGATCATCTTCGACTGGATGCTGAGGCGGTTGAAAAGAGACATGTCAGAATATTGGGCGGGGCTTGGCTGCGGCCAGGCACAGCCAAGCATTCAAACCGAGCCTAACCGGCCCGTGCAATGGCAAATGGCAGGTCAGAACTTGTAGCCAAGTCCGAGGTAGAGGTTCTGGCTGCTTTGGCTCTGGCCGCCCACAAACGCGCTGTAGGTCGCCGTGGCCTGCCAGCGCTCGCCGATTCCCACCGTCGCTCCCACGCCGCCGTAGAAGTTGTCACGCGCCGGTGTGCCGGTGTTGTAGGCGAACGGCGAGGCCGGGCCACCCGTGGTGAACGACGAGTTGATCTGGTAGCTATTCTGCAAGAACTCATGCTGCCATCCGGCAAAGATTGTCGGCGTGACGAGCACATTCTTCGAGAGCTTCCAATTGTAGGCCGCCTGCGCACCCAGCGTGTAAAGAAGGCTGCTGGAGTTGTAGGGGCTCACGTCCAGATTGAGCGAGTCGGCGCCCGTCTCCGTGAAGCCCTGCACCCCGAGGTAGGTGTATTGCATCGTGGTGAACGGACCCCATGTGAAGTTCCCCACCTCGAAGTCGTAGCCCGTGCCCAACGCCAGATCGAACTCGCCCGCGCCCGGGCGTCCGGTCGCCGTGCGGTCCAAGCCACCGAAGTCGATGTAGCGGTTGACCGTGTAGCCGTGGTAGGCGCCGCCGACCAGGCCGTTGACGTAGAAGTTGTCGATATCGTAGGTGCCGAAGACACCGAAGCGCACCGCGTTGTCGATCGTGCGGCCATTGTCGTATTCGGCTTGCAGGCCCTGGTAGCCGACATAGACGCCGGTAGCCAGGTTGTCATTCCACGAGTAGGACGCGCCCGTGCTCACCCCGCCGCTTTGCGAGCGGTAGTTCTGCAGATAGTTCACGTTTCCTCCATTGGCGAAGATGCCGTTGCCATCGACGAACGTACCCCACTTGGTTTCCTTCGACGGATTGATGGCGAAGGCGCCCATGTCATCCGTGCCGCCCATCTCCGCCTGCATCGGGTTGGTAGCGAGGGTGGATGAGAACCCGCGGCCGTTGACGCGGGTCACCCACAACCGCTGGAACATCCCGCTGTTGAGCGCATTGGCCGTGTTGAAGGCCATGTTGGGCAGCGAGGAATAAGCATTGGGCAACATTTGCTCCAGCGCCGCGGGGTATTCGGCTGCACTCAGCGAATCGAGAGCCGCGCTCACCGTGCCACGGTCGCCACCAGCGCTGATGAAGCTGTCAAGCGCCGCAGCAACGTTGAACTGGTTGGGCGTCATCGCCATTTGCGTGTAGCTCTGCGGAGCGACCAAAAGGCTCGCTGTCGTCCCATTGATGAGGACACGGCCGCGCTGACCGGTCGGCATCGCAATGGCGTCATAAGCACCGCTGACCCCGCCGTTCGCCGTGAGGAACTGGTATCGGCTGCCGAACGGCAGAGCGAAGCCGTTGATCGGTGTGACTTGAAGAGTGCCGGCCAATGTCGCCGTGCCGGTAATGAGCAGCTGGCTGAAGGTGCTCGGCCCTGCGATTTGCAGACCGGTGGTTCCCGAGGGCGTCTGCGTGAAGTTGCCTTGGATGGTCATCAGTCCGGTCGGGTTGCCGGGATTCAAAAGGCCCTGGTTGATCACATTGCCGATCAGCGTGCCTGCTCCGCCCAAAGCGCTTCCGCTCTGCACTGTGAAGCCGTTGCCGGACGAAAACACGCCGTTCACCGTTGTGACGCTGTTGTTGCTCATCACAACGGGGTTGTTCGTGATATTGATCGTGCTTCCGACAGGGATTTCCAGATTCGGATCTGTGCCGGCCACGTAGCGCACACCTTTATAGCTGTTCGTGCCGCCGGTCGTTGTGACGCTCCCGTCAACAATGAGCATCTCCGCATCGATCCACAGCGCGTTGTTGCTGATGGTCAAGATGTAGTCGCCGGCCAGACCACCCACGATGCCGAAAAGCGACGGGTCAAAGTCGTTGGTCGTCATGTTTGCGGCCGTGAGGAGTTTGGTCGGTGACCCGCCTAAGAACGTTCCACGCAGGTCGAACATGTTCGTCGGACCGTTGGTCAGCGTCAGATTGCCCGCGATCCGCAGAGCGTTCGCATCGGACACAGCATCGAGGATGCTCACGACGCCCAGCGCGTCCCACGTGAATGTCCCGATGTCCAAACCAGTGTCGAGGCTGAGCACGCCGGCGTTGAGCGTGACATCGCTATTGTTGCCGAAGGCATTCGTGGTTGTCGTCACAACCGTGCCGCCATTGATCGTTGTGGCGCCAGTGTAGGAGTTTGATCCGCCGACCGTTGTGGTGCCGGGGCCGCTGAACACGACTCCAAGACCTCCCGCGAGACGGGCAACGAAGTTGTAGTCATCGTTGGTGTGATTGAACTCCACCAGACCACCGGAGTTCCCGTTGATGACCGCGGCGTCGCTGATGTAACCAGCGCCATTTCCTTCACCAAAGCGCAGGGTTGATAACGGCCCGAGCTGCACCGAATTGACCACCAACTCGCCGCCATCGGCTACGGTAACGCTATTTGAGCTGGCCGCAGTCGGACCGACCAAAAGTTCGCTTGCTCCATTGGTCACGACGAGCTGGGAGTTGCTCCCGCCCACCAGGATAGAGTTGCCGGTTGTATCCGTGCCCAGATAACCCACGAAGACATTGCTGGAAACATTGACGATGCCGCCGCCTATGATTTCGAGGCTGTTGCTGTTGCCCGAGGAGCCGACACGCAAAGTGCCCGTGATATCCCAACTCGAGCCTGCGCCCGTGACGACCGCGGTGTTTCCATCGGAGCCAGTATCGCGGCCGATCCGGGCGTTCCCAGTTCTGAGTTCCGCACCATCCTCCACAGTGAGCGAGTTGCTCGCCCCGGCAAGACCAAGGACAAAGGCTTTCTGATTGGTGAAGGTGGAGCCCGCTCCCGAAACAACAAGGAAGTTACCAGTCGAGCCGGCATCATTGCCGACAACGACATCGCTGGTCCCTGTCACGGCAACTCGGCCGCCATTCAGCACTTGGAGGCCGTTGTCAGTCCCGCCGACGCCGACGATGAACGCGCTGGTGACCGTGAGCGATCCGCCATCGGAAACAGTGGTCACACTGTCCTGCGCAGTGGCTTGGAAGCCGGCGTAAAAATTGCCGGCGGTCACCGATCCCTCGGAAACATTCAGCTGGTTGTTGGTTCCGCCGTAGCCCACGTAAAAATTACCAGCGGCTGACAGTGTCGAACCTGCTCCAAGGACATTGATCTGGTTGTCGCGTGTGCCATCGAAAGGACCCACGGCCACATTGCCGGTTGAGGAAACCGAACCGCCATCGATGATCTCGAGGATGCTGTCCGAGTCATAAACCCAAACTTCTCGTGTTCCATTGATCGACCCGGGGCCGGCAACGCTGAGCGTTCCGCCGCCGGCAACGTAGGTCACGCCGGAATACGTTCCGATTCCGGTGAATATCTGCGTTCCTGTGCCGATTTTCTGGATATCCAGCACACCGCCGTTGTCGCGGAGCGTTCCTGCAAATGTCGCCGAAGCATCGTTGTTGCCGATGATGAGTTTGTTTATTCCGCCGGCGATCGCCTCGACCGTTCCCGTTCCGGACAAGCCCCCAATGTCCTCGGAGTTGTCACCCTTAGCCAGTTTGAGGAAGCCGTTTGCTCCGATGGTTACGTTCGCCGTGTCGGGAATGAAGTTTGTGCTGGTGGCATTCCCGTCGCTGAGCTGCAGCGTGGAACCCGGGCTGATGATGACATCACCATTGAAGCTGTTGGCGGCATCCATGAACACCACCCGCGAATTGGTCGCCGTGGTAATGGTCACATCGCCTGTGCCGCTGATCCCGCCGCTGAAATCGGTGCGGTTGTTGACGCCATCGAGACCGGGAGCGGCAACAAGTGTCACGTCGTTCTCCAACTCGATCGGGCCGGCGAATTTCGCCCAATTGTTTGTGCCGAGCTTCGAAGAACCGATGGTCGTGATGCCGAGGTTCGGCACGACGGTGATGGCGTTGGAAACAGTGAATCCCCCTGCGGAAACATCGACCAGCAACGAAGCGTTTTCATCGTCGTAGGCACCGACCGTTATGGCTTTCGTGCTGAACGCGGACGCCGCGGAACCGATAAGCGCTCCAGCTTCGACAGCTGTGGTCCCCTCGTAAGTGTTCGATGCGCCAAGAGTCGCCGTGCCCGTGCCAATCTTGATCAATCCACCCGCGCCGCTGATGACCCCATTAAGCGTCAACCCGCTGTTGGTCGCCGTGTTCAGCTGCAGGTCTGTCGGCGCCACAATGGCGTTGGAAATCGTATGCGTGCCGCGCAGCGAGGAGATGGAGGATTCGTTCGCGCCGGAAGCCGCGAGAGTGATCGTGCCACTGCCGGAGAGGATGTAGGAGTTCACATTGGAGAACGTCATCGAGAGGAGCGACGCGTTCGTGTCCAGCGTGACGGGTCCGCGTCCGGCCGCGCCGAACGTCGCCGTGTCGTTGACACTGAGCGCACCGTCCAAGCCCGGTGTTCCACCCGCTGCCAGCCAATTGGTGAAAGTCGTCCAAGCGCCGCCATTGGTCGAGGTCCATACGCCCTGGCCGGTGTAAATGATACCGGTCACAAGAAGATTCGCCGTGCCGACGTTCGTGCTGGCGCCCCGCAGACCGGAGTCGTCGAAGAATGTGACCGTGACGTTGTTGGTGAAAATGCCGGCATCAGCGCCGCTGGCGAGCGTCGCGCCGATGTTGGTCGATGCGCCTTGGGCCAAGCCGGAGACGGCATCGATAGAGAGATCCACATTCGTGGAAACAGCCGTCGCACCCAAGGCAACGCGAAGACCGGCTTGGTTGCTGATGGTCACCGTATTGGTCGTCGTGAGCGGGCCGGCATAGCCGACGTGCACCGGCGCGAACGAGAGCGTATTGCCGCCGGCCACCGAGCCTGCAGCGTGGTTGTAGATCGTTCCGGTGACGGCGAAATTGGTCGTGCCGACGTTGGTGCTCGCACCTCTGAGCGTCGAGCTGTCACGGAACGTGACATTGACGTTGTTTGTGTAAACGCCCGCGGCTTGCCCCGCGAGACTGACAGTCAGGTTGTCCGACGACCCCGCATCGACATCAGCGACATCTTCAATGGTCAGGCCCGCGTTGGTTGAGGAGCTGACTGTTCCGAGCGCCGCGCGCAGCGGTGCCGCGGCGGCGTTGCTGACCTCGAGCGTTCCCTGCAGCGAACCGGTGTAGCCGACGATGGCATCGGGCATCTCGAGTGCGTTGGTGAGCAGCGAACCTGAAGCGTGATCATAGACCAACACGGTCAATCCGACGTTTGTCGTATAAGAGGACGACCCGTTGAACGTGACATCGAAATTGCCGCTGTTGGTTCCGACTGTGGTTCCGGTCCAGCTCAGACCGGGTGCATTGGTGTCGTGGCCAGCCCCGACTGTTGTCGCGGCGACTGTTCCTGTGGTGTTGGTGGCGCCCGCGGCGGTAAAGGTCACGCTGTTGGAATCATCATTGAACACGGAAACATCGAACGGCAGCGTGCCACCCGTGATCACCGCATTGGGGCCATCGAATAGTGCACCGACGGCATATTTGACGCTTTGCAGTTTGAGAAGGATCGTGTTGTCGTCATCCGCGTAAAGCAGCTCGTAGCCCGCAGGAATTGCATTCGTGGCCGAGAAAAAGCCGGTGCCGAGTCCCGCGTAGGAGACAAAATTGTAGAGCGATGCAGTGAGCGGATTCGGTCCGGTGATGAAATTCACCGCGCCGCCTGACAACGCGACGTCGCCGGTCACCTTGAGAAGGCTCGACGTATCCCCATCGAGCAAAACGTTAAGCGTGCCGCCCGCGAGCGTCAGATTGCCGATGCCGAGCTCACCCGGCGTGATACCGTCTCCCGGCGTGATGTTGCCGCTGTTGACCGTGACGCTGCCCGCGGTCGAACCCGTGCCGCCGAAAGTTCCGCCGTTGACCGTGTAGGCGCCCGCGCCCGTGTGGTTGACGTTGAGCAAGACTGTCCCGTCGTTGATCGTCGTCGTGCCGCTGTAGGTATTGTCGAGTCCGTCGAGCGTGAGCGTGCCGGAGGAATTCTTCACGAGCGATCCCGTGCCCGAAATTGTTCCGCTCAGGGTTTGGTTGGCCGTTGAATCAATGACCACCGTCCCGTTGTTGGCGATGTCGCCATTGTAATTGCCACCGCCCAAGACACCGGAACCGCCGACCGCGAGCGTCCCTGCCGAGATCGTCGTGTCACCCGTGTAAGTGTTGGTGCCATTGAGCAGCAACGTGCCTACGCCCGATTTGGTGAGCGAACTCGCTTGAGGCGTTGGCCAGGAAGCACCCGCGCCATTGAGCAAACCATCAGTCACGGTCAGCGTCGCGTTGCTCGCGACGTTGAAAGTGGTGCCGGTCACCGACCCCGCACCAAGACTGATGCCCGGACCGCTGATCGTGGAATTGCTGCTCACGGTGACAGCACTTTTGAGCGCGTAGGAATAGCCGTTGGTCGTGCCTCCGGCCGCGAGCGTCCCGCCGTTGAGCGTGACCGGTCCGAGGGCGTTGAAGAAGTTGCCGCTGTTGGTGACGAGACCGCCCGCGTTGATCACAATCGGCGTCAGGATGGTCGCGGAGTGGAGGCCGAACACGTCGGTGGCGCCGAACTCGAAAGTCGCCCCGCTATTCACCGTGACGGTATTGCCGGCGTTGTTGGCAAGTTTTCCGGTGACGGCAACGGTTCCGCCGTTGACCGTTGTCCCGCGCGTGTAGGTATTGTTGCCCGAGAGGGTCAGGGTCGATGAACCGTTCTTCACCAAGCTGCCGGTGCCGCTGATCGGTCCGGCATAGTTCGTGTTGTAGCTGAGACCGAAGATTACGCTGTTGTTGGTGTTGGCACCGAATTGGATCCCGGGAGCGATGAACTGCCCGGCATTGGAGAGCGAGAGAGTGCCTCGACCGCCTGCCAGGCCGATGCGCACGGAGGAAACGTTGCTGAAAACGCCGGTGCCGCTGACATTGACTGTGCCGACGCCGTCTTCACCAATGATGGAGAAGCGCGAGGCCTCGTATTGTTCCAGGAGACCACCGGAGAGGTTGTAGGTGCCGCTGGAACTGCCCCAACGGCCGATGACAAGATAACCGCCGATGCTGTTCGTTCCGCCCGTCTGGTTGAAAGTTGCAGTGCCGTTCCAACCGACCTGCAGATTGGCCAAATAAGCGGAGCGAAGTGTCCCGCCTTCAAGATTGTAAGTGGCGATGCTTCCCGCATCGCGGGCCAAACGGATGCTTTGGTCGTTGGGGCGGAGCACATTGAGGACGCCGTTGGTTTGCGTATGGTTGCCCGTGAGAACTTCCAGAACGCTGATGGAGTTTGTCGTGCTTTGGATGTCGAGTGTGCCGCCGGCCAGTAACACAACGGAATTGCTGGAAAGAGAACCGTTGGCCCCGGCCTGAACCACGCCGTTGCTGATGAAGGTATTGCCGCGATAGTTGCTGTTCGTGGCCGTGAGCAGCATCGTGCCCGCGCCGGTCTTGATGAATCCGGAATCGTTCGCGCTGCTCGTTCCCGTCCCGCCGTTGATCAGCGAGGCCGAGACCGTGAGCTTCGAGTTGCTGGCTACATTGAAATTGTTGTAAGGCAGCGACGCGCTGTCCGCCTGACGCAAACTGTAGCTGCCTCCGGTAATGAAAGAGTCGCCGAAGACACTGATCGTGCCGGGCCGGTTTTTATACCAGAACGAGCCACTGCGCAGGAGCGTGCCATTGCTCAACGTCAAATTGCCGAAGCCGGCATAATATCCGCTGCCGTCCCAAGTTCCGCCGTTTATAACAACGTTGGGCGTGGCTGAACCGGTGTCCCAGCCGAGCGGATTTACAGCCCCCGATGTCACCGTGCCGCCCGCGTTGATCGTCAGCGTGTTGGCGCCGACGACAGAGCCGCCTTTGTCGTTGCCGACGAGAACCAGCGTTCCGCCATTGTTCACGACCGTGCCGCCGGAATAGGTGTTCGCCGTCGTCGCATTGGTCGGGTTGAGCGTGACCGTGGTGGATCCGCCGACAACCAGAGACCCGGTGCCGGAAATGGTGCTGTTGAGCGTCTGCGCTCCGCTGCCGAGGAACGAGAGTGTTCCGTTGTTGGCGATGCTCGCGCCGTAGGTTCCGCCGCCGAGCAGACCAGCTCCTTCGACCGAAAGCGTTCCTGCCGCGATCGTCGTTGCGCCCGAATAGGTGTTGCTTCCGGCCAGCGTCGTCGTGCCTGCACCGGACTTGTTCAGTGCACTGATTCCGGAAACAGGTCCGGCCAGCGTCAATCGCGTCGATGCGGCATTGGATAAATACAGATCGCTCTGCGCGACCACCGCGTTGGAAATCGTATGCGCACCGGCCAGCGTCGTGATCGACGCATTATTTGCACCCGAGGCCGCGAGCGTGATGGTGCCGCTGCCGGAAACATCATATGACACAGGATTGGAAAACGTGATCGCGAGCAGGCCCGCGTTTGTGTTCAAGGTCACGGGACCGTTGCCATTCGTGCCAAACGTTGCGGTATCGTTGATACTCAACGCACCGTCGAGTCCCGGCACGCCGCCCGGAACTTGCCAGTTTGCAATGGCCTCCCAGTCACCGCCCGCAGCCGCGGCCCAAACGCCTTGGCCGGAATACACATAGCCCATCACGGTGACGTTTGTGGTGAGAAGGTTGGCGCTTGCACCGTTGAGTGTCGAATCGTCAAAAAAGCGCAGCGCCACCGTGTTGCTGAACCGTCCTGCAGCGCGCCCCGTGGCCAGACTTCCGAAAAGCTGTCTGGAATTTCCCTGCGCAAGTCCCGCCAGCGTCGGAATGAGCGCGGTGTTGTCATTGGTCATGCCGAGATCGACGCGGAAACCGCTGCTATTGGTGACCGTCAGACTGTTCGTCGATTGTTGGGCCGCTGCGTAGCCGGCATGCACAGGCGCGAATGCAATGGAGGAGCCTCCACTCACTCCTGGCGCCGCATGGTCGTAAACAGACACGGCGAAGCCCACATTCGTCGTGGTGGCCCCGCTGGTCGCTTGGAAGCTGCCCGGTTGGTCCGCACCGACCGCGGTGCCTGTCCATGAAAGACCCGCGGCATTGACAGCCGAACCCGCAGGCACGGTGGTGCTAGCCACGGAACCGGACGTGTTGGTGCCGGACGCTGCCGTGAAAGTCAGCGAACTTGCACCGGAGTTAACGGCGGCGACATCGAAAGGCAGCGTGCCGCCTGTTATGACAGCGTTGTCACCGGAAAACACCGGAGTGACGGTGAAGGGCGGTGCGGCGGCCTTCTTCAAAAGAACCGTATTGGCATCGCCGTAATACAGCTCATAACCCGCTGGCATGTTGTTGATCGAAGTGAAGATACCGTTGAGCGTTCCACCGTAATTGATGAGCGAATAAAGATCTGCAGTGGGTGCGGCGAGAGAGGTGAAACTGATGCGTCCGTCGAGCGCCACATTGCCGGTCACCGCCAAACGGTTGGCCACCGCACCGTTGACAACAACGCCGTAAGTGCCGCTCGGGTTCAGTGTCAATGAACCTACCTTGAACTCCTCCGTGCCGCCCACGCCGGGTGTCAGGGTTCCACCGGCGTTAACCACCACGCCGGCGGACAAAATGCCCGTGCCGCCCAGCGTGCCGTTGACGGACAGGGTGTAGTTCTGGCCGCCGGCGTGCGTGCCGTTGACGAGCAAGCGGCCGCCGGTGACTTCGGTCGGACCGGTGTAGTTGTTGTTCGCTGTGAGCGTGGTTGTCCCCGTGCCCTGCTGGCGCACCGTGCCAAGTCCGGATATCAACGAATCGAGGACAAGAGCGTCGGCTTGTTTGAAATTCACCGCACCGCTGCCCACGCCAAAGACGATGCGGGAGGCGTTTACCGTTCCTCCGTCGAAATTCAGATTGCCCACCGTGTTACGTTTGAACGCGACGTCGATCTGCGGTGTGGTCAGCAGACCCCCGCTCGTGAGCGACAGCGTTCCCCCTGCGCAGGTTTGGCCGATCATGAACGAACCGCTCAGTGATTGCGCATCGTTTAAGGAAATCGTCGAGCCGTTGTTGAGGAAAGCGGTCTCGACTGGCAGTGTGCCATACGCGACGCCCGTCAACCAATTGGCGGTCGTGCTCCAAGTTCCCGAACCTGCATTCCAATAACCCTCGACCGGCGTTGTGCCGATGTTGATGGTGAGCTTTCTGTTTGCAGTTGTTCCCCAAGACCAAACGTAAGTGCCGGGATTCACACCCATGCTCTCAAATGTCCGGCCAAGGTAAATCGTCGTGCCGCCGACAAATGTTCCGGAGGTATATCCTACCGGAAGATAGAAACCCGCGGAACCTCCGTTGATGGTGTCGCCGCAGGTTGAGTTCGGCGAAACGCTGCCACCGGGCCCAAGCACGCCGGGAGAGCTCGTATACCAAAGGCCGTCGCCGCTGCTCTTGCCAACACCAAAAAAGGGCCGCGACGGCCATGAGAATCCACCCATGTTGGCCGTTCCATTTGGGCGCGCCTGTGGCAACTCGACCGATCCGTATCCCACCGAGTAAACATTTCCCCCAACCTCCCATGCGTGAATGACCAGCTGCGCGCGGGTATCGAATGTCATCGCCGCGAAAAAGCCGAGACACATAGTTAGTGGGAAAAAGAACTTCGATGAACGGGCAGGCATTTTGTTTTTCATGGGCTATGACAGATGGGTTTGGGGCCGACGCGCGGTGCGGGCACAACACGGGCATCGCGATAGTAAGCAACGGCGTCTTCCCCTGCCTATACCCTCTGGAGGGTATGTTCCGAGGGGGTGGTTTCAGTTGGCAAAGGCGTTTCGGGAACGTAAAAGACGCGTCATGTTCAAGCGATTCGCCCTTTTTGCCATTCCTCTCGCCGTCCTCACCGCCTGCTCGCCTCCACAGCCGCCGCAGGAGTCTGCCTCCGCACCATGGGAATGCATCGCCGCGAAAGTGACGATCGGCACGAACACGATCGATACCGTCGTGCGCTACAACAAATTCAGCGGCGAAGCCCAGCTGCTCAATGCTGCGTCGTTCGCATCGAAAGCCACCGGCGCCCAGGGCAACATCATCGGCTGGGTCCCGCTCGGCGATTTAAAGAATGCCGTGCAAGAACTCATGCAGCGCGAACAAGCCGCCCAGCAGCAAGGCGTCTCCGCCGCGCCATCCGCGCCGCCCCAGGAGCCCGCGCCCGTCGAGCCGGCGCCGGAAACGAAGAAGAAAAAATAGCGTTTCCCGCGAACCCGCATCGCGGCGGATGGCGGACACCTCCCGCCGCGGGAATCGCTCTCATAATCTTTTGCGCCCGACAGCGAAGCGGCCACAACAACTTAGTGGGTCATACGCGCTCTGGCGCGTTGGCAAGATGCGCATCATCTCTTAATCTCGCCGCCGATCCCGCCCCCTGCCGCCATGACCCTCTCGATGAACGACATCCGCGCCCGGTGCGCCAAGTTCTCCGAGACGTGGAAGGACGCCAGCGACGAACACGCCGACGCCAAGTCCTTCTGGGACGGCCTCTTTGAGGCCTACGGCGCCAACCGCCGCCAGCTCGCCCGCTTCGAGCACCCCGTCAAGATGCCCGGCGGCACCACCAAGTTCATCGACCTCCTCTGGAAGAAAACCGCCCTCGTCGAACAAAAGAGCCGGGGCAAAAACCTCGACGACGCCCGCACCCAAGGCCAGGACTACATTCCGTATCTCACGCCCGACGAGCGGCCCCGCTACCTCATCGCTTGCGACTTCGCCCGCTTCGATGTCGAGGATCTCCACACCGGCGAGCGCTACCAATTCACTCTCGAAAAACTCGCCGACAACGCTTCCGCGCTCGGCTTTCTCGGCGGATACCAACCCCGCCGCCCGAGCCTCGAAGCGCCCGTCAACATCAAGGCCGTCGAGCTGCTCGGCGACCTCCACGACGCGCTCAAGGAAGGCAACTATCCGGCGCACGACCTCGAACGCCTCCTCGTCCGCATCCTCTTTTGCCACTTCGCCGAAGACACCGGCCTCTTCGATCCCGACGCCTTCAGCGACTACATCATCAACCGCACCCGCGAGGATGGCAGCGACCTCGGCTCGCAGCTCCAGCAATTCTTCAACGTCCTCGACACCCCGCTTGACCAACGCCAAACACGACTCGACGAAGCTCTCGTCGGCCTGCCCTACGTCAACGGAAACGTCTTCAGCGGACGACTCACGGTCGCCGCCATGGATCGCTCGATGCGCGACGCCCTGCTCCGCTGTGTCGATTTCGACTGGTCGCAAGTTCACCCCGGCATCTTCGGATCACTCTTCCAAGGCGTCATGGACTCCAAGGAACGCCGCGCCGTGGGTGCCCACTACACGAGCGAAGAAAACATCCTGCGCCTTCTCAATCCACTCATCATGGACGAACTCCGCGCCGAGTTCGCCGCGATCAAGAACGACCGCTCCAGCCGCCGCCTCGTCCGCCTCGAAGAGTTCCACCGCAAACTTGCTTCGCTGCAATTCTTCGACCCCGCCTGCGGATGCGGCAACTTCCTCGTCATTGCCTACCGCGAGATGCGCCGCCTCGAAATCGAAGTCCTCAAGGAACTCTACGGCGACGCCCAGCAAATCACCGACATCGCTCTGCTCTCCCGCGTCTCGGTCACGAGCTTCCACGGCATCGAAATCGGCGAGTTTGCCTGCGCCATAGCGCGTGTCGCCATGTGGTTCATGGAACACATCATGAACACCGAGCTTTCCTACGCCTTCGGTCGCTACTTCGTGAGCCTGCCGCTCGTCCACTCCGCGCAAATCTTGCACGCCAACTCCCTACGGACCGATTGGAAGCAATTTCTCACGCCGACGGACAATGTAGTCGTCCTCGGGAATCCGCCGTTCATCGGCAAGCAATATCAAGACGCGGAACAGAAGGCTGACATCGACACCGTGATGGCGGGCCTAAAGGGAGGCGGCGCGTTAGACTACGTCACCTGCTGGTATATAAAAGCGGCGGAATACATCGCCGGCAGCAAAGCGAGATGCGCGTTTGTCTCAACCAACTCAATCACCCAAGGTGAGCAAGTATGCGTATTGTGGCCGCACCTATTTCAGCGGCACGGGATCTCTATTCACTTTGCCCACCGCACATTCGCGTGGCAAAGCGAGGCCCGTGGGAAAGCACACGTGCACGTCGTCATTATTGGGTTTGGTGCAGTGGACGTTCAGACAAAAACGCTGTTTGATTACGAATCCGATTCGGACACCGCAAAGCAGACGCATCCACGGAACATCAGTCCTTACCTGGTAGAGGGCGGCAACCGCACCGTCACCAAGACGAGGGAGCCGGTGAACGGCGGGCCAGCCATTGCGTTCGGAAGCATGCCGAACGACGGCGGCCATCTACTTCTAACACCGGAGGAGAAGGCCGATCTACTTAAAGCACAGCCACAGGCGGAGAAGTGGATAAGGCGGCTGGTCGGGAGCGAGGAACTCATCAATGGCATCGACCGATATTGTCTCTGGTTGGTGGGCATCTCACCGGATGAGCTAAGAGCCATGCCGGAGATCGTGGCGCGAGTGGAGAGCGTCAAAGCAAAGCGGCTTACAAGCTCCCGACCTACGACGCGAGAACTGGCGAATACGCCAACACTCTTCGGCGAGATACGGCAGCCGGAAAGCGACTACCTTGCGATTCCTGAAGTGTCCTCTGAGCGGCGGAGATTTATTCCTGTGGCGTGGCTGCCGAGCGATGTCATTGCCACGAACAAAATTTACACGATGGCCAATGCCACCGCTTTCAACTTCGGCATCATATCGTCCACCATGCACATGGCGTGGACGCGGACAGTAACAGGGCGCCTTGAGAGCCGTTACCAATACTCCGCTGGTATTGTCTACAATAACTTCCCCTGGCCATCGCCGGACGAAGCGCAACGCAAAGCGGTAGAGGCCGCCGCGCAAGCCGTGCTCGATGCGCGGGCCGCGCACCCCACGGCGACCCTCGCCGATCTTTACGATCCGGTGACCATGCCGCCGGACTTGGCGAAAGCCCACGCCGCCCTCGATAAAGCCGTCGATCGCTGCTACCGCCCGGAGCCGTTCATGTCCGAACGCGAACGCGTCGAATACCTCTTCGCCCTCTACGAAAAACTCACCACGCCGCTCGCTCCAGCAACCCCCGCCAAAAAACGCCGCACGAAAAAAGCGGCTGCCCCTGCATAATGGACTATATCCAAGAAGGTGGTGGGGTTGACCCGCATGGCCGGAAAGATTAGGAGTTGCCCATGAGCGAGATCATTTTCGAAGTGCAGGAAGATGAGGCCGACGGCGGTTTTGTGGCGACCGCTCTGGGACACGCCATCGTCACCCAAGGAGAAACTTTGGAAGACCTGCGGGTCATGGTCAAAGATGCCGTGAACTGCCACTTCGGTGACGGAGCCGCGGGACCGATGCCCAAAATGATCCGGTTGCATTTCGTGCGGGACGAGGTTTTGGCAGCGTGAAAATACCCCGCGATGTGTCCGGGGCCGATCTGGCCAAGGCATTGCGCGTGCTCGGTTACGAAGAGGTCCGGCAAGACGGTTCACATATGAGGCTGACGACAAATGTCGGTGGTCAATTCCACGTCACCATCCCGAACCATCAACCGATCAAAGTCGGGACACTGCGAGGGATCATCAAACTCATCGCGGAGCACCACAAGACGACGCCGGACGAACTCTTCGAGCAATTGGATCTTTGAGCAGCGGCCCTCGATAGAGCCGTCGATCGCTGCTACCGCCCGGAGCCGTTCACATCGGAACGCGAACGCGTCGAATACCTCTTCGCCCTCTACGAAAAACTCACCACGCCGCTGGCGCCAGCAACACCCGCAAAAAAACGCCGCACCAAGAAAAGCGGCAATCCGCGGTTGATCGACCTATGGAGCGGAAAACAAAACACCCGCACTTTTCCGTGCGGGTGTCGCTAAGGTGAGCGGCGCTTTGTCGCTTAAGAAACCTTCGCGCGTTTGCGCCAGCGCACGAACGCTGCGCCACCGGCGAGCAAGGCCGCCGCGGCCCACGTGCCGGGCTCGGGGACGGCATTGGTCGGCGCGACGAACGTGGGATTCGTGATGTCACCGGCCGAGCGGAGACCGTAGGTCGGATAGGTGCCGGAGTTCGTCGTCAGGCCGAAATAGATGGAGTCGACGGCGAAGTCGTTGCCATTGTAATTGGTGGCTTGGTTGCGCAGGCGGAAACCGAGGCTGGTCGGCTGGGTCGTGATGTAGGTGTCGGCGTAGACGAGAGTCCATGTTCCCGGAGTAATCGTCGGCGTTGCCGTGAACGCATTGTAGGCGCCCCCATTAACGGAGATCTCGAAAGAAAGGTCGGGCGGGGCGAAATTGGTATTTACGAGATTGTTCACATAGGCTTGGAAGCGATAGTAAATTGGCGCGTTGGTGTCGGTGGTTAGCGTGACGCTCGGATTGTTGATGGTCTGAAACCACGCGGACTGCGTGGTATTGGTGGCTCCGTTGGCGATGAGATAGTTGCCAGAACCGCCTTGGCCGACGACAGGGAGAAAGCCTGCGTTCCAAGTATTGGCAGCACTCGACTGCACATAATACTCACCCGCAGCAGTATTATTTGCCACGTAGCTGTAGTCGGAGGAGAACCCAGTGTTGCCCGAGGAGAAATTGCCGTTGACGATGAGGTTGGCCTGCGCGGCGAGCGGCAGAAGAATGATGGAGGCCAAGACGGCGGGGAAGAGATTGCGCGGTGTTTTCATTTTTTGAGACGACGAGGCGAAGATTTGGCTTATGGATTTGAATGAATTTTACAATATCGAGGGGGACCGCGCCATACCCTCCGCAGGGTATATCAATCGAGAATTCTCTCGCACAACAATATGGTTAGAACGACCCCTCAATCCCCTCACGAAAGGCAAGCCGACAACTTGGAACTGACGCTGTTGGCGCAGCGAAATGAGGCGACCGACGCTACGAAAGTGAACGCCGATTTGTTGCTCAAGAAACCTTTGCGCCTTTGCGCCAGCGCACGAACGCCGCACCGCCGGCGAGCAAAGCCGCAGCGGCCCAGGTGCCGGGCTCGGGGACGGCGTTGGAAGTGGCATAGACAGAGAGGCTGTAACGCGACGACTCCGCTACCTCCCAGGTTCCCGCGGGAGTAATGGCGTTTGTGGAAGTAATTTCCCATGTGCCCGCATTGACATAACCAGAACCATTTTGGCTGAGCGGTGCGGCCGGCGTGCCGCTGTTGTAATACCAACTGCCCCCATTGGGCACGACGAAGTAGGTAGTGTTGGCCTGCAGCTGCGCATTGCTAAACGTGAAGGAGTATTTGTTCTTGTCGCCGACATTGACAGCAGCAGAGGTGTAGAGTGAAACGTCAGGCACGATGTTGTTTGTTCCCGAGAGAATCCCACTGAAGATCGAGACAGTCAGAGGGATTGTGCCGACATTCGCACCGAACAAGCCGAGAGTGACGGACTGCAAGGAGAGCAGTGATGAGGTCCCGGTATTGAAGCCCTGAGCCAGCCATCCACTGCCTGGACCAATATCATTGTTGACTGATCCTAAAGCGGTTGTGCCATCGGCTCCGAGGTTGCCATAAACCAACTCCGCGCGCGCGCCGGAGATAAAGAGGAGCGCCAACGCCGTGAACACGACCAGCGGCTTCATCACATTCTGTTGGAGGGCGCGGTCACGAAGCTTGAACATGATAGTTTTCAACTGGAGAGAAGAAAATATTCCAACGATACGGACCGCGCCATACCCTCCGCAGGGTATGGCAAATAACCTCGCCGCAGACCGCGAAGGCGGCTGTAAATATTCGAAGCCATGAGCCTCAAGTGTGTGATCGTCGAGGATCAGACGATGTTCCTGCAGATGTTGCACAACGTGCTGGCGGGAACACCCGGCTTGGAGGTGGTCGCCACGGCGCAAACCGAAGCCGCAGGGATCGCCGCGTGCGAGAAACACTTGCCCGACATCCTCGTGCTCGACCTGGCTTTGCCGGACGGCCACGGCGTCGGCGTGGCCCGACGCCTCGCGCAGCTCAAGCCGGCGTCCAAAACTCTCATTCTCTCCGGCGAGGCGAGCACGTTCGTTTGTCCGTCCGACCTGCAGGACCATGTGCATGCGGTGTTGGACAAAACCCAGGCCTTCGACGATCTGGCCGTGGAAATCAAAACTCTCCTGCCCACAGCGCGGGGCGGCTCCACCGCACTTCCCGAAGCCAGAGTGCGGCAAAAGCTGAGCGAGCGGGAATACGAGATCTTCGAACTGATCGGGCGCGGGTTGATGAGCAAGGAGATCGGCGAGAAGCTGGCCATTTCAACGCAAACTGTTCAGACCCATCGCAAGAACATCGCGGAGAAACTCGGCACGAGCGGAGGCGAGCTGGTCCATCAGGCCGTGCGACACTACCACGCAACGCTGGGAACAAAGATGTGATCGTGCGGAAGGCAAGCTCGCCACACTCAGCGGGCGTGCGGATCATCCTTGTGTTGTGACCCTCGAACCGCTGCATCCTGCCCAGATCGAACGGCTGTGCGCGATGTCTATGGCCGAGAAATGGGAAGTGGCCAAGGGACTTTTACGCACCGCCCGCCAGACGCGCCGCGCCGGTCTTGCCCTGCGGCATCCCGAATGGAGCCCGCAGCGCATCGAGCAGGAACTCGCCCGCGAACTCGCCCGTGCCAGAACCTGATCTCGTCGAAATTTTCGCCGCACCCTCGCGTTTCGATCCCGCTCAAAAAGCACCCTGCCATGCGCCACCGCCTCTTTGGCATAAACAAGGTTTCCCGTGTGCAGGATACCCGATTCCACCGGCCGACCGAGGAGCAGTTCGAGGTCGGCGGCAAGATGCGCGCGTTGCAAGCCATCGATGGATATGGCTCAGCCCCTGCAAAAAAAGTGGGGCGCTACGCGGATTCGCGCTAGGTTAACAATCCCATGAACCCTGTGGAAAATGGCCGGCACCGCCCGCGCGTGGCGGAGCTTTTGGACGGGGTCGCGGGCATCGACTGGAACGGGGACGCGCCGCCATTGTCGACCGACGGCGCATGGGACGTGGTGCACTTCCTCGCTTTGGCGGAGTCCATGGCCCGCGCGGTGACTCGGGTGCACGAGCGCGGGGTGACGCACGGGGATTTGCGGCCGGAAAATTTCCGCCGGCGTGGCGAAGAAATTCTCCTCACAGGCTTCGATCACGCGGTGACTTTCGATGCGGGCCACGGCGGCTTCACGCCGCTCGATCGTTTGCCGTCCGATGTCGCGTATCTCGCGCCGGAGCAAACCGGACGTATGAACCGTCCGGTTGATTACCGTGCGGATCTTTACGCGCTGGGCGGCACGTTTTACAGGTTGGCTACGGGGCGCGCGCCGCATGCCGGCACCGACCGAGCGGCGTTGATCCACGCGCACCTCGCCGCCGCTCCGCGTCCGCCCGCCGAACTCGCAGCATGGATGCCACCGGTGCTTTCGCAAATCATCCTGCGCCTGCTGGCCAAGGAACCCGACGAGCGCTACCAGAGCGCCTCCGGCCTGGCCGACGATCTTGCGTCGTTGCGCGCCGCGGCGGAACACGGCGAACCACTGGACAGTGTGGCCTTGCGCGCGAAGGAACGCGTTCTCATACCGCGGGCGCCGCGCCGTCATCACGGACGCGACCACGCGCTCGGCGAATTGCGCGACGCGTTCGACGCGGTCACACGCGGCGGACGCGAGTATCTCTTCCTCGCGGGCGAAGCGGGTGTTGGAAAAACGTCGCTGGTCAACGAACTGCAACGTCCCGTTGCCCTGCGCGGCGGACACTTCGTGCGCGGCAAGTGCGAGCAATTCCGGCGTGATCGTCCGCTTCTCGCTCCGGTGCAAGCTTTGCGCCAGTTGCTGACGCTGCTGGCCGGCGAGAGCGAGAAAATGCTGCACGAATTGCGGTCGCGTTTGACGGCCGGCCTCGGGCCGGAGGCCGGCGCGTTATTCGAATTGTTGCCGGAGTTGCGGCTGCTGACCGGAGAACTTCCGTCGGCGCCCGCCCTCGATCCGCGCGAAGCACAGCGAAGGCTCAACGAACTCTTGGTGCGGCTTGTCCGTCTGGTCAGTTCGCCGGCCCAACCGCTGGTGCTGGTGATCGACGACATGCAGTGGGCCGATGAGCCTACGTTGGATTTCGCCACGGCGCTGCTGGACGACGAGGATCTCGACGGCGTGTTGCTGGTGGGTTTGTTCCGCCGCGACGAATCCGGGCCGGGTTTGGCGCGGGTCACTGCGAAAGCATCGCCCGCCATTTTGCCGCTGGAAAATCTGCCGCCCGACGAGTTGTCGTCGCTCGTCGGCGAAATGCTCGGCGTGCCGGGTGAAGAAGTTCGCGCTCTGGCCGAGCAAATCCATCGCGCCACACGGGGCAATCCCTTCCATGCCATCGAGTTGGTGCAGTCGCTGCATCGCGAAGGCACGCTGGTGTTCGACACGGCGCTACGGCGATGGACATGGGATGCGGCCGTGCTCGCGATGCAGGCGCCGAGCGCCAATGTCGTCGAGTTCCTCACCCGCAATCTTTCCGACCTCCCGCCCCCCACCGCGGATGCGCTCGTGGCCGCGGCATGTCTCGGTGCGGATCTGAATCTGGAGGTGCTTGCTCTCGCTACGGATCGCACCGTGGAGGAGACCGCCGCCGTGCTGCTGCCCGCGCTCGAACGCGGCGTGCTGGTCACCCCGGACGCGCTGGAATTCACCCGCGCTGCAGGCATGGCCCGCTTCGCCTTTTGCCATGACCGCATGCAACAGGCAGCCGCCGCTTTGCGCGAGGAACCTTGGCGCCTGCAACGCCAACTGGATATGGCGCGCCGTCTGGCCGCGGCGCCGGACGATGCCGTGGCGCCTCTGCGCGCGGCCGGCCTTTATGCGGAAGCCTGCGCGTTGTTGGAAGACGCGGAGGAAAAAGAAAAAGTCGCCGCCCTTTTCCTCGGGGCCGGACGCCATGCGCGCGCAGCGGGCGCCTTCGCCACGGCGCACCGTTTCTTGCGGCTCGCGCTCGAGTTGCTCGCACCCGATCCGTGGCACTACGCACCAGCACTCGCGTGGGATCTGCACGAGGAACTGCATGTCGTGTGTTACTGTCTGCCGGATTATGCGGCGTCCGATGCCGCTTACGCGGCGCTGGTCGCGCATGCGACAGGGACGGGGTTGCTCGCCAATGCGGCTGCTATCCAGGTGATGAGTCTTTCCAACCGCACACGCTACGAGGAAGCCGTGCGGTTGGGTTCCGCGCTGTTGGATGAGTTGGGGATACGGGTTCCGCTGGAACATCCGGAGGAATCGTTCACGAAGGAACTCGCCGAACTTTACCGCGCGATCGACGCCGGGGCTTTGCAACGGCTGCCCACCCGCGGCGAAGCCAACATCACGGCGCACGCCGCGGCGAAACTGCTCAACCGCATGGTGCCGGCCGCATTTTTCTTCCGTCCGGCCGTGGCCAACTGGCTGGTGGTCCATGCCGCCCGCACTTGGGCGGAGGAAAACTATGATGATGCGCGCCTCTACCCGATGGCGTGTCTGGCCCTCGCGACCATCCCGGCACACGGCGATTATGCGACCGGTTACCGCGCAGCGCGGGCCTCCCTGATGATCGGGGAAAACACCGAACGCGGCGTGGAAACGGCACGGGTGCGTCACGTCTTCGGACTTTTCAACTGCCACTGGCTGGAAACGCTCGAGCACGGGCTGGCGCAGGCGCAGCAGGCGCACGAAGCTTTGCTGCGCAGCGGCGAACTCGAATTTGCGTGCTACACGTTTTTCACATCGCAGACCGCGCTGCTCGACACCGCCGCCACCCTCGCCGATCTCGCGGTCGAGAACCGCCGCGCGCTGGCCTTCGCCGAAAAAACCGGCAACCGCCACGCCACCGAATCCTATACCGCTTTCCGCGGCTTGCTGACCGCGCTCGATGAGGAAGCTGCCTTCCCAACGGACGAGATCCCCGATGCGAACCCGATGGCCGCGTGTTTCCACCACACGACCCGGGCGCTCATCGCGTGCCTTCTCGGTGAGGACGAAAACCACACGCGCCATGCGGAAGCCGCCGCCCGCCTCGCTCCTTACATCACGGGCTTTTATCCCACGGCGCTGATCAATTTCCTCGAGTCACTAGCGCTGCTCTCGCGTCAGCGGCGCGGCGACCTTGATCCCGCGCTGCCCGGACGCGTGGCGGCAAACCAGGATTGGCTCGCTGCGCGCGCGGCGGATGCTCCAGCCAATTTCTCGCACCTGCACGATCTGGTCGAAGCCGAGCGGCTGGCTGTTGCCGGACATGGCAACACGGCGCTGGCCGTTTACGAACGCGCCATCCGGCGGGCCAAAGCGCACCACCGTCCTTGGCACGCCGCGTTGGCCACCGAGAAAGCCGCGCGTGCTTACCTCGCGCTGGATCTCGAGGAAGCCGGACACCGTCTGCTCGAACAGGCCCGCGCGCGGTATGCCGCGTGGGGCGCGACGCGCAAGTGTGCCGCGCTTGCGGCGGAATTTCCGTTCCTGCACACCGCGCCCACCGGATGGCGCGATGCGCAACCGCTCCTGGCCGCCATGCAACAGCTCGCCGCTTTGCGTTCGGTGCCGCAATTGGCCGAGGCCACGGCGGAAATTCTCCACCGGCTTTCCGGCGCCACCGACGTGCAGGTTCTCGCGCCCGACGAGAACGACGAATGGATGCTCAAAGCCGGCTACCACGACAAGGATTCGCTACCGCGGAAGACGCTGGCCGAAGCGGAAAAGAACGCTGTGGTGGCCTCCAGCGTCGTCAGGCTCGGACTCCGCTCCCTGCAACCGGTCATCACCGACGATGCCGTCGCGGACACGCGTTTCGCGACCGACCCGCGCTACCGTGACCGTGAACGTTGCGCGGTCCTCGGCATACCGGTCCTTTCCCGCAACCGCGCCGTGGCCTTTGTCGTGCTGGAAAACCACAGGTTGCGCGGAGCCTTCACCGCAGGCATCGCCGATACGGTTGGCACCCTTTGCGGCCAGCTGGGTGTCTCGCTCGAGAACGCACGCCTTTATCGATCCCTCGAGACAAAGGTGGAAGAACGCACGAAGGAACTCCGGGCCGCGGAGCAATCGCTCGCGCGCACCGCCTTCGAGCTGACGGCCAACATCCCAGTCGGCACCTATGTGCTCGAGTTTGACACGGAAGGGAATCCACACTTCACCTTCGTCAGCGAGCGCTGGCTCAAAATGCTCGATCTGCGACGCGAGGACGTGCTGGCCGATCACAGCCTTGCCGTGAGCGCGGTCCATCCCGACGAGCGGAGAAATTTCAACCGCTTGAACACCGAGGCATTCGCGGAGCAAAAACGGTTTTTCTGGGAAGGTCGCCTCGTGGTGCGCGGCGAGACGCGCTGGGTCACCATCGAATCCATCCCGCGCGCCCGCCCCGGTGGCGGCACGATCTGGGAAGGTGCGATGATCGACATCACCGACCGAAAGCGGGCCGAACAACAACTGCAGCGGGTCCTCGACAACCTTCCCATCGCCGTGGCCGCCACCACGCTGGACTCGCCGGCCGCCATGACGTTCATCAATGAGCAATTCACGCGCACCTTCGGCTATACGCTGGAGGACGTGCCGACCGTCGCGGCATGGGCCGAGAAAGCGTATCCGGATCCCGACTACCGCCGGGAAGTTTTCCGCGATTGGGACGAAGCCGTTTTCCGCGCCATCAAAACCAGGGGGAGCGTCGAGTCGATGGAGTTCGAGGTCGCCTGCAAAGACGGCACAAAACGTGCGATCATCTTCCGTGCGGTTGTTCTAGACGACCGTTTGCTCACGTCCATGACGGATGTGACGGATCAGAAAAAAGCCGAGAGGGCGCTGCGTGCTCTGCGCGAAAAAGTCGAGCGCACCGCCTATGAACTGACCGAGAACATCCCGGTGGGCACCTACACCATGGTGCAACCGCCCGGCGGTGGCATGGCTTACTTCTCTTTCATGAGCACGCGGTTCCTCGAGTTGACCGGTCTCGACCGCGAGGCGGCGCGCGATAATCCCATGAACGCCTTCGCCTGCGTGCATCCCGATGATCAGGAAGAGTGGGTGCGTAAAAACGCCTATGTCTTCGAACACAAATTGCCGTTCAATGAGGAGTGCCGCATCTTCGTCAAAGGCAAAACCCGTTGGATCACCGCCGAATCCAAACCGCGCGACCTCCCCGACGGCTCCGTGGTCTGGGAGGGTGTGCTCACCGACATCACGGATCGCAAACTGGCCGAACAAAAGCTGGCCGAGAGCGAGGCGCGCCTGCGCAAGATCCTCGACAACATCCCTGTTCCCCTCGCCATCAACACGCCCGATCGGAATGGACGCATCACCTTTCTCAACAAGGCCTTTGTCGAAACATTCGGCTACAACCTGGATGACATTCCGACAGTGGACCATTGGGCCCTACTCGCTTATCCGGACGCGGGCTACCGAAAAAATACCTTCGAATTCTGGGGTGCCGCCGTGGAGAAAGCCGCGCGCACCCGCGGAACGATCGAGCCGATGGAATTCCGCGTGTGCTGCAAAAAGGGCGAGTCGCGGGATGTCCTGATCAATGCCGTCGCGATGCAGGACATGCTACTCGTCGGATTTGTCGATATCACAGCCCGCAAGCGCGCGGAAGCGCACGCAAGGGAACTTGAAGCCGGTCATCGCCGGGACCTCGAGACCAAACTGCGCACCAGCCTCGAAGCCGCAGCCGTGGCCCACGAAATCAACCAGCCGCTCAGCGTCATCCTTTTCCAGAGCAAGCTGGCCCTGGAGAACGAAGAGGATGCGCGGGAGGCTGTGGCGCGCATCGCGGACGAGGCTCAGCGCGTCGTCGCCACCATCGACAAAATGAAGACCCTCCTGCGCAACGTGCAGACAGACCACCGCCGAGTGGATCTGGCCTCGGTGGTGCGCAGCGCGCTGCTCTACAACAAAGGCATGCTCGCGCGGCATGCGATCGACGTGCACACATCGGGCCTGCGCGAGACCTGCACCATCATGGGCGACGATGCGCAGTTGCAGCTCGCTTTGACAAATATCCTGCGCAATTCCGCCGAGGCCATCGACGAATCTGACGCGGAAAAGCGCGAGATTTCCATCAGCCTTGCGCGACGCGACGGACAAGCGGAGCTGTGCATCGGTGACAGCGGCCCGGGGTGGTCGGGCGCGGAAAAGGAAGACACTCCGCTCACTACGACCAAATCGGGCGGCACGGGAATCGGCCTCTACGTGGTGCGCACAGCCGTGCAGAACCACGGCGGCAGCATCGCGTTCGGCCGCTCATCCCTCGGCGGCGCCGAGGTGCGATTGAAGTTCCCTTGCGCCTGACCGATTTGCCTCAAGACAAGTATGCATCCTGACATAATATTGTTTGATGCATTGATGCCTACATGCGGACGACACTGACTCTCGAACCGGACGTCGAGAAACTCCTGCACGACGAGCAATACCGGACGAAGAAGACTTTCAAGGAGGTGCTCAACTCCGCGGTGCGCACGGCGTTGCGTCCCGCTCCACGCAAGCGACCGAAGCTGCTTCCACCCCGTGCCATGGGGCTCCGCACCGGAGTAGACCCCCGTGATCTGGCCGGGTTGGCCGATGATCTGGAGGCGGAGAGTTATCTGCGGACCTCGGCCAAGCGCCGGCGTTGAGCCATGGTCATTCCCGACGCCAATATTCTGCTCTGTGCCACGGACACGGAGTGTCCCGATCACGAGGCAGCCGCCGCGTGGTGGCGCGACACGCTGCAAGGAGATGAGGAAGTCGGTCTGTGCGCCGTGGTTGCCTTTGCTTTCATTCGTTTGGCAACCAACCGCAAGGTGTTCCGGCGTCCGCTGAGCGTCAAAGACGCCGGTGCGCGCGTGGCGAACTGGCTGGAGTTTCCCAATGTGGTCTGGCTCGATGCGCACGCGGAAGATTTCACGACCGCGGCGGAGCTGCTCCTCCACGCCGGCACCGGCGCGAATCTTGTCACCGACGCGCAAATCGCCGCCATCGCATTGCGCACGGGAGGATCCATCCGCTCCTGCGACCACGACTTTTCCCGTTTCCGCGGCGTTGATTGGTCCGATCCTTTGGCCTGAGCGTAGAACCTATCCCAAAACCTAGCGGCTCCGGCCTTGATCAGTTGGTCTTGGCCACCGGAGCAACGGTGACTTTCGCGCGCGGCAGCGCGTTGGCTTGGGCGGCGAGACGCGAAGCAGCCACGCGGACCGCGGTTTCGAAATCAGCGCGCAGCATCGCAGGATTGGCCTCGTATTGCTCGAGCGTCGCACCTTTGATGCCGGGCTCGAGCGATGAGGTGAAACCTTTGCCGATCCAGAGCAGCTTGCCGTCATTGTCGAAAAGACGTCCGGTCAGGCTGACCGTCGGACGCAACAGCGAAATGCTTGTGGGGATGGGATCGAGCGCGTAGCGGTTGACCTCGACCTTGAAAACGCCATCGGCAGGCTCACCGCCGGTCCATCGCTTCCCGTCTTTGATCTGATTTGCAAAAGCACCCGCTGCCATTGATTCCACCGATATGCCTTGTTCGGCCATCAGGTTGTTCATCGTGCCGCTGGCTTGTGCGTTCATCGAGTCGAACGGGATGTAGACGATGAGGCCCATCGTGAACGGCGCGATCCAACGCGCAATGCGGCTGAAGCGGCTTTTGTAGGTCAGCGTGCGCGGACTTTTCACCTTGGCATCGACTGTCGCATGGCGAGCCTTGGCCGCGCGCACAAGGTCCGGCACGTCGAACTTGGGAAGATTGAATGGCAGCTTGAGCTTGTCTTTGATTTGACCTCGCGCGGCCGTCGTCTGCGCCAGGGCTTGATTGCGAGAGGCATCGACCGGTGCCGCGGCTTGATTGCGGGCCGACGTTGCCTGCGCGAGGGCCTGACCACGGGCCGTATTGAGCGGTGCCATGGCTTGATTGCGAGCGGCATCGACCAGTGCCGCGGCCCCCTGCTGCGCCGAAGCAATCGCGGCTTGGGTTTCGGATACAACGGGCTGCGCCGCGCGGAGTCCGGCCGGCACCGCCACGGCGGCGGTCACTAGCAAGATGAATGGGAGCTTTGTCATGAAATGCAATTCACGTGGTCTGCGCACCCGCCTCATCCCCAGCCCGGAAACGTTTCCGGTGCCGAGGGTATGAGGCGGCTGAACGATCAGAGCCCGCAGCCGAACGCCATGCCTCGGCGCGCTTCGTGGAATCCTTCGGCATAGCCTTTGTAGTAGCCGTCGGAGAACGGAACGTTGTAGGCCGGTCCACGGTAGCTGGAGTTGGCGCGATACGGGATGCCGCGGCTGCCGTCGAAGTAGCCGGCATTGTAGCCCTGCCGGTAGCCGTCGCGATACGCCGGTTGGTAAAACGACTGCGACTGGTAAGGCGTCATCGGGCGCTGGCCGGGCGCCATTCCGGCATATTGGCCCGGACGATTGTAAGGATTGGTGATGGCCATCATGTCTTCCTCGGTGATGCAACCGGCGAGGAGTAGCGGAATAAGCAGAAGGAACTTTTTCATAGGAGCGGTATTTGTATCCGGTCCGGAAAAAGCTGGCTATACCCTTCGCAAGGTATGCGGTCAAAGGGTGACAGCCGATACAAAGGCGGACACAAGGGCGCCGTCCTTGATGCCCGGTGCGGATTCCACGCCGCTGGCGGCATCCACGGCCGCCGGCTTCACGATGCGCAAGGCCTCGGCGACATTGGCCGGGTTGAGGCCGCCGGAAAGGACGACAGGACGGGTGGTGGCCGCGCAAACTTTCGAGGCCAGGGACCAATCGATGGCACGCCCCGTTCCACCGAATGTGCCGGGCGCATGCGCGTCCAACAAAATGCACGGCGCAGGATCATCGAGCGCGGCGGCGGCAGAAGCTTCGTCGGATAGCGGACATGCCTTGATGTAAAAATCGCCGCCCCATTTCGCGCAAAAATCCGCGCTTTCACCCCCGTGGAATTGCAAGGCGTGGAACAATCCGGACGCCGCCAAATCGCGCAGGAGCGCTTCATCCGGTTGCACGACGACGGCGACTCGTCCGACATCCTCCGGAAGTTTCCGCAACCACTTTGAAATTTCCGCGAGCCGCACCGCCCGCTTCGAGCGCGGATAAAAATTGAACCCCAAAGCGTCGGCCCTCGCTTCCACGGCCGCATGCGCATCCTCCTCGCGCGTGATACCGCAGATCTTCACGCCCGGTCGCCCCGAATCCAACCAGCGCCGCAAGCCCGCGGGCACCATGGTCAGTTCAACGTGCGGCCCCGCGCCTGTTTGATCACCGTGTGGTGTGTGAGCGGATAAATGCGCCCGTCGCTGCCGCGGAAAAATGCGCTGAGAATCCAGCTCACAATGCTGATCACGATCGCGCCCCAGAATGCGGCCCAGAAACCCGAAACCGTGAACGAGCTGCCCGGCAGGATCCCGGATACGAACCACAGCAGCAGGGCATTGAGCACGAGGATGAAAAGGCCCATCGTCACCAAAATCAGCGGCAGGCAAAGGATGAGGAGCACCGGGCGGACCATGGCGTTGATGATGCCGAGCAGGAGCGAGGCAAAGGCCAGCCCCGTGAAACTCGTGTAGTCGATACCCGGCACCACCCATGCCGCCGCGAAAACGGACACGGCAGTGACAAACCAGCGGATGAAAAATTCGCCCAAGGAGATACCCACAAACGCAGCCTAATCGCGCGCCCCCCTTGGAAAAGCCGAAAAAACTTGGCCCGGGCGCGGAAGCACCCGTTAAATGGACCCAACAGCAAACAAAAATCATGGCCAAGACAGCGAAACCAAAAATGTCCAAAACGGTCAAAAAAGCGGTGAAAACGACCCCCGTCAAAACAGCGAAGAAGAAAGCGGCCGCCGCTCGCACGCGCGCTGTGACCGCCACGCCGACCCGCGTAATGACCCGCAAACAGGGCGGCAAGTCGGAGATTGTCGGGCTGATCGGATCAGTGACCAACCACGACATCGCGGTGCGTGCTTACTTCATCGCGGAAAAGCGGCGCGAACTCGGCCTCCCGGGCGACGCGGAGTCGGATTGGCTCGAAGCCGAGCGTCAACTGCGCCGCTGACGGCATCCCCGCAGGATTGCGATGCCGCGCCTGCCGGCGCAAAATCAACGCATGAGCGGTCTGCATCAAGTCAGCGAGCGCGAATTGTCGCAGGCGTGGCTGCGACGTTCGGCGCCTGCGGCGGAACACATCCGTGCTTTTCTTCAAAGCGGCGCGGTTTTCGCCTGGTCCGACGACCGGTGGATCATTGCGTGGGGCGATGCAGAAAAATCAGCGGAACCTGATCCCGGGCGGCCGTCATTTTTCGCGCCGGATTTTTATCTCTCCGACACCGCGCCGTGGCGCACTTATCCCGGGTGCGCGGCCGTGTCACCCGACACTCTGGCGCAGCAATTCGACGGCGGGGAAACCACAAGGACATGGCGGGCGTTCGATGCGGCACATTTCGCGGGAACTTTCGACAAAGCGCAGGCGGCTTTCGCAGGCGGCGAACTGCGCAAAGCGGTGCCCGCGGTTTTCGAAACAAGCGCGGGACCCCTCGATACCGACGCCCGCCAAAGGGCGCTGCGCGCTTTGGCCAACCTGCCCTCGGGATTGATGCCCTATGGCTGCTGGAATGACGAGGGGGGCATTCTCGGCGCTTCGCCCGAATTGCTTTTCGAAAATGACGGGATCGAAATCCACGCCATGGCCGTGGCCGGCACCGCACGAGCCGATACCGCGCCCGAGGACATGATGGAAGATCCCAAGGAAAAGGGTGAGCACCTTGTCGTTCTGGAGGACATCGCGGCGCGCCTCGGACAACTCGGCCGTGTCACCCGCGGTGCCACCCGTTTGTGGCGTATCGGCATTCTGTCGCATCTGCGCACGGACCTGCGCGTGATGCCGGGGCGACCGGCGGGTTTCCGTGAACTCGTCGATCTCCTCCACCCCACCCCGGCCGTGGGCACCGCACCGCGCGAAGGTTGGCGCGAGTGGATGCCGCGCCTGGACGCGGAACCGCGAGGACGCTTCGCCGCGCCTTTCGGACTCATGCTGCCGGGCGGCGAGGCGCGCTGCCTCGTGGCGATCCGCAATGTGCAATGGAACCGTGAGATTGCCCGCTGCGGGGCCGGATGCGGGCTCGTCCCGGCCAGCCAACTGGCGCGCGAGACGGCCGAACTGCGCCTGAAACTCGCCGCCACGCGCGGCAACCTCGGCCTTTGAGCGCGCCCGCCGACAACCGTGCCATCGCGGCGGAAATACTGTCCGCCCTGCACGGGGCCGGCGTGCGCACGATTTGCATCTGCCCGGGAGGACGCAACGCGCCGCTCGTCGAAGCCCTCGATGCAGCGCGGGAAGCCTTCGATGTGGTCTCTTTTTTCGAAGAAAGAAGCGCCGCGTTTTTCGCGCTCGGCCGCATACGCCGCGACAATGCACCGGCTGCCGTTATGACAACCTCCGGCACGGCGGCGGCCGAGTTGCTGCCCGCGATGCTCGAGGCACGCCATGCGGGACTGCCGCTGGTAGCCGTCACGGCGGACCGACCCCGCGCACTGCGCGGAACCGGAGCGCCGCAGACCATCGACCAGATTCCGCTCTTCGCCGCGGCGCAAGCGCCGGTGATCGACATCGATTCGCCCGGACAAATCGAAACGCTTCCGCCGTTGGACGGTCCGGTGCATCTCAACGCCTGCTTCGATGAACCGCTGCTCGATGGCGAAAGCGCGAAGATTTTCACCGGTCATCCGTCGGCTCCGCTGCAGCCCGTGCCATGGATGGACGAGGCCGAAGCACGCGATATCTGCGCGGATTTTTTTGACGCGGTGCGCAACCCGCTTGTTCTCGTGTCTTCGCTCCGACCCCCGGAGGCGCACGCGCTCGCTCCCTGGCTGGCGTCGCTATCCTGCCCGCTTTATCTCGAAGCCGTCTCGCAACTGCGCACGCACCGGACCTTGCAGGAATTCAGCCTGCACTCCGGCGAACGCATCCTGCGGACTCCGGAATGCCGGGCTGCTTGCGACGGCGTGGTGCGCATCGGCGGGATTCCCACTCCGCGTTTCTGGCGCGAACTCGACGGGGACAGCCGCCCGCTGCTGCAGATATCGCAGCTTCCGTTTCCCGGTTTGGCAAGGCAGTCCCGCGTCGTGCCCTTGCGGCACTTTGCCGCGATTGCCGGAGCGTTCGCGCCGTCGGGCGGTCGCAACGAGACTCTTTTCCAACGGGACCGGGAAATCGCGATTCGTTTGGAGGAACTGCTCGCTCGAGAGCCGCGAAGCGAAACGGCGTTGGTCCGCGCGCTGTCGCAGGGCTTGGCCGAAAACGCGCGCATTCTCCTCGGCAACAGCCTGCCCGTCCGCGAGTGGGACCTGGCGGCGGTGCGCACGCCGGACGCGCGTTACTGCTTCGCCAACCGCGGGGTCAATGGCATCGACGGTCTTGTCTCGACAGGCATCGGCCTTGCGGGAGCCGGGCGACCCGCGGCTGCAGTTCTGGGTGATCTTTCGGCTCTCTACGATCTCGCCGGACTCTGGGCTGCGCGCGCACCCGCGGCGGCGGACATCACCATCGCCGTCATCAACAACGGCGGCGGCATGATTTTCGATCGGATGTTCAAAAATCCGTCGTTTCTCAATGCCCATGAGATCAAACTGCGCGGTTGGGCGGAAATGTTCGGGTGGCACTACGGGCGGATGCACGATCCGCATGATGCGATGCCTCCGGGCGTGCCGCGACTTGTCGAAGTCGTTCCCGACGCCCACGCGACAAAGCGTTTTTCCGACGCCTACGCTGACCTCTGGAAATAGGCGGCAACATTCTCGCTAACGTCTGCCGGCGGCGTTAAATTGCATCCGGATGTCAGCCCGCATCATTTATGTCCTCGCCGCAGTGGCCGTGCTCTTTGCTGCCGGCATCGGTATTTTTGCGGCGTTCGAAAATGATCCAGCCTACCGCGTCGGCGAGCTGCTCGGTTTCGGGAGATACAGCAGCTACGACGACTTGATCGCCGGAACCGCATCGCGCCACGGGGTCGATCCGCTGCTGGTCAAAGCGGTTATCTGGCAGGAGAGCCGCTTTCATCCGGACAAGCTTGGGTCGCACGGCGAACGCGGACTCATGCAGGTGACCGAGCCAGCGGCACAGGATTGGGTCGCAGCCGAGGGCATCGAAACATTTGTCCCCACGGATCTTCTCGACCCGAAAACAAACATCGAGGCGGGCACATGGTATCTCGGGAAAGCGCTCGCCCACTGGTCGGGCCAAAATGATCCCCTTCCCTTCGCCCTCGGCGAATACAATGCGGGCAGGAGCCGGGTGAAACGCTGGTCGGGCGGCGGCGCCCAGATGACGGCGCAGGAATTGAGCGAAGCGATGGACATCCCGAGCACACGCGCCTACGTGGCAGCCGTGCTCAAGCGCTACGAATACTACAAAAAGCGGGGTGACCAAATCACCCTGCCGCAGGATTGATCAAACGGAGGCCGGAGGGGCGGCAGGTTCAGCCTCGGCAACGGCAGCCGCCGGAGCATCCTGAGCGACGACAGCGGGCTTCGGGGGATTTTTCGGCGGCGGAACGGATTCCAGCCGGCCGTCGGCATATTCTATGACATAGCCTTCATGCGTGAGCCAAAGGAGATCGTTGATCACAGCTTCGCGGGCGGGATCCGCAGCCGGTGCGGCCTCCGGTGCGGGTGCGGAGGGATCGGCGGGCGCCTCCGCCGGAGCGACAGGTGCCGTTGACGCGCGCGGCACAAGCTGGCCGAGCAGTTGTGCGCGGCGGATGGATTTTTTCTCGCGGATGGTCTCGATAATTTTCCGGATGGAGTCGCTCACGGCCGTCTGATCGAGATCGAGGTAGCGCGGACGCGAGGCTGAAACGAATGTCGTGCGGGACGCGCCTTTGTAGAACCGCAGACCGGCGGCCGTGAGGGCGCGGCTCAGACTCTGGGCCAGGCGGAGGGGAAAGCGTTCCTCCTCGCCGCGGGCATGATTCAGAAGCGGCGCAAGCGCGGCATCGACGGCCGTGGTCTTCGGGTCGCCGGGCACGGCGGCGTGATCGACGAGTTTCACGAGCGCCGGGGCGTGATGCTCGGCAAAGTGGCGTTCGACCGCGGCGAGATCCGCCAGCTTTTCCGGGTTCTCGCCTTCGCGCGGATAGTATTCGACAGCCTTTGACGCTTCGGCGCGCCATTTTTCCACGATTTCCGGATCACGCTCCATCTTGAGTCGCGAACGGAAAGTCTCGAAATCCATGCGCGAGAAACGTTCGCGGTGAAGCTCCCTCAGACGCCGCTCGAAGTCGTGATGGTTGGGCGGCCCGAGAAGGACACCGGACATCCCGCAGACGGCGACAACCGGGAAGTTGCCTTTCGGCGGCGCCACCTCGACGGTCTCGGCGCGATAAAATTCGTCGCGCTTTTTGCGGAGCACATGGCGCACGGCGGCCTCGCGCGAAAGCCAGACGCTGCTGTCGGCCTCCGCCACCCAAAACGGACCTTCGGGTTGTTTCGGAGCGGAGGTCAGGTCGATCGTGTAGGATGCGGGATTGCGCAGGAGAATGCGCGCGATATCGAAAAGGCCGAAGGTTTTTCCCGTATGACGCACTTGCTGGACGACCGTTTCGACGGCGGGTGCCGTCGCGGTGAAGGCGATGCGCAGCCAAGGAAACGGGTTCGGCGGCGGCGCAGGGCGCTCTTCGCGGCGCGCATCATCGAATTTTTTCCCGTGGGGCCGGCCGCGTCCGGGGCGCGGCTGCCCGCCCGGCTTTCCCACGCGCTTGAAGCCGCCGCGTGGCGCGGGGCGGTGTTCACGCGGGGCCGGCGACGGCTGCGGGGCGGATGAAGGGTCCTTGGCCCAAGCAGGACGGAAATCGAGCGCGCTGAGATCCAGCAGCGGAGCTTCTTCAGACATGGGAACGGCGCCGCGCGATGGCGGCGGGAGAGTTACTCGGTGATAATGTCTTTATAAGTCATGCCCGCGGGAATCATGGGCAAGACGTGCTCGGTGTAGGGCGTCATGACGTCGAGAACATAGACACCTTCCGCATCGAGCATGCGCTGAAGGGCGGGCAGAAGGTCTTTCTTGTGGATGACGCGCTCGCAGGGCACGCCGAAACCTTTGCAAATCTCCACGTAATCGGGATAGATGCGCGAAGTGTCGTCGGGGTCGCCGAGGAAGGTGTGCCCGCGGTTGCTCTCGTAAAAGCGGTCTTCCCACTGCACCACCATGCCGAGGTGCTGGTTGTTGAGGATGATGGCCTTGGCGCCGATTTTTTCGATGTGCGCGGTGGCCAGCTCCTGCACGTTCATGAGAAAAGAGCCGTCGCCGTCGATATCGATGACTTGGGTGTCGGGGCAGGCCACTTTGGCGCCCATGGCCGCGGGATAACCGAAGCCCATCGCGCCAAGCCCGGCGGAAGTGATGAAGGTGCGCGGCTTGTCGAAATCGTAATATTGCCCCGCCCACATCTGGTGCTGGCCGACGCCGGTGGTGAGGATGGCCTTGCCGTTGGTGAGTTTGTAGAGCTGCTCGATGACGTATTGGGGCTGGATGACATCCTCGGTGTCCGTGTAGCGGAACGGGTGCGCTTTCTTCCAAGCCTGGATTTTCTCATACCAAGGCTTGAAGCGGTCGAACTTGTCACCCTTCACGCGCTCGAAACCTTCTTTGGCGAGAAGTTCGTTGGCGCGCTTGAGCGCGTATTTGACGTCGCTGAGGACCGGAAGCGCGACAACCTTGTTCTTGTTCAGCTCCGAGTCGTCGATGTCGATGTGGACGATGGTTCCGTGCTCGGCGAATTTTTCCACCTTGCCGGTCACGCGATCATCGAAACGCACGCCGATGGCGAGAAGAAGATCGGCTTCGTTCACGGCGTTGTTCGCGTAAACCGTGCCGTGCATGCCGAGCCACTTGAGGGAAAGCGGGTGGGTCTCCGGGAAGCAACCGATGCCCATGAGCGTCGTGGCCACGGGGATCTGCGTGCGCTCGACAAACTCGAGAAGTTCGGGCGCGGCGCCGGACGTGATGATGCCGCCGCCGCAATAGATCATCGGATCGCGTGACTGCTTGATGAGGCGGATCATTTCGAGCAGCTGCTCGTCGGTCGCGCGTTTGTCCGGATCGTAGCCGCGGAGTTTGATGGTCTCGGGAAAGACCGGTTCGATCTTCTGGTTCTGGATGTTTTTCGGAAGGTCGATCAGCACCGGACCGGGGCGGCCGCTGGTGGCGATATGGAAAGCCTCCTTCACGATGCGCGGGATCTCGTGGATGTCCCAGACAAGGTAGCTGTGCTTCACGATCGGCAGCGTCATGCCGAAGATATCCGTTTCCTGGAACGCCCCGCGGCCGATCATCTCCTGCGGCACCTGGCCGGTGATGGCGATGACGGGCACGGAATCCATGAACGCATCCGCGAGACCGGTGACCAAGTTGGTGGCGCCCGGTCCGGACGTGGCCATGCAAAGGCCGACTTTGCCCGTCGCGCGCGCATAACCTTCGGCGGCGAAGACCCCGCCCTGCTCATGGCGCGGAAGAATGGTGCGGATCTTTTTGGAACGCGTGAGCGCCTGGTGGATCGGCATGCTCGCGCCACCGGGGTAGGCAAAGATGACATCCGCGCCCTCGAGTTCGAGGCACTTCACGAGAATCTCCGCGCCGTTCATCAGCTTCGCGCTTTGCTGGGCTGAGGCCGGACCGCGGGCGGCGGCGGTTGCTATACTCATCCCCCGTTTATACCGGAGTCCCTTGCGAGAAGCAACCGCCACGGCGCGGCCTGTTTCGACACATTGTGTCCCCCATGGTAAGGATCTGCCATGCCCGAATATCTCTGGTGGACCCTTGCCTCGCTGGTCTTCGGTGTCTTGGCCGGCTACCTCGCCGGCCGACGCCGCGCCATCCTCGCAGCGTCCGAGACTGCCGCCGCGCGCACTTTGGCCGACGAACTCCAGCGGCAGGTTCATTATCTCGACGAGGAGCGCCGCAAACTCGTCGATGAACTCCGCGTTTCTGCAGCGGATCTTTCCGCCGAGCGCCAGCGTGCCGCGAGGCTCGAGGAATCGCGCGCGGCCATAAAGACCGAGATCGAAAATCTCGCCGCCTCGATCCTCGAGGACAAATCCCGCCGCTTCACCGAGCAAAACCGCAACCATCTCGAGCAGTTACTCGGGCCATTGTCAGAGCACCTCAGGGAATTCAAGCAGCAGGTCAACGAAGCTTACGGCAAAGAAAGCGAGGCGCGCTTCGCGCTGACCGAAGAAGTGCGGCGACTGAGCGAACTCAACCAGACGGTTTCGCGCGAGGCGGGCAATCTCGCGCAGGCCCTCAAGGGCCAGGCCAAGACGCGCGGCAACTGGGGCGAGATGATCCTCGAGTCGGTGCTGGAAAAAGCGGGACTCGTGCGCGGACAGCATTTCCACGCGCAAGTTTCGGGGACGACCGGAGAAGGCAGGCGACTGCAGCCCGACGTGATTCTTGATCTTCCCGGCGGAAGGAAAGTCATCATCGATGCAAAGGTCTCGCTGGTTGCCTACGAACGCCAATGCAGCGCGCAAGACGAAGAGGAGCGCAAAGCCGCGGCCAAGGAACACGCCGAGGCCTTGCGGCGGCACATCGGGCAACTTGCATCGAAGGACTACGCGGCGCTGCCGGGCATCAATTCGCCCGACTTCGTTTTCCTATTCGTCCCCGTGGAGCCGGCACTGCACGCCGCGCTCGAAACTGCACCCGATCTGGTGGAAGAGGCGCTCGCGCGCAACATCGTGCTCGTCACGGCACCCAACGTCATTGCCACCGCGCGCCTCGTGGCGCAACTTTGGCAGCAAGACCTGCAGAACCGCCACGCGCGCGAAATCGCCGAGCAGGGCGGGAAGCTTTATGACAAATTCGTCGCGTTCTGCCGCGATCTGGAAAATATCGGCCTCCGCATCCGCCAGACGCAGGAAAGTTACGATGACGCGATGAACAAGCTGCGCGACGGCCGCGGGAATCTCCTGCGCCAGACGGAAAAGCTGCGCTCCCTCGGCGCGCGCACCACAGCCCAGCAACCCGTGCTGCCGGGCGCCGCGGAAAGCGAGTAAAGGCCGCGTGCTAACGCGAAAGGTCCGTCTGTCTCAGCAGGCGGAACCCGCGCGACCCGAGGACCGCGCTGGCGCATTCCAGGTCGTCGGTGTGGATGGCGAGCAAGGGGCGTCCGCGCGGACGCACCAGCAGCGTGTAGCTGAAGAGGATGTTCACTTCGGCCTCCAGCAAAGCCGCAAGCAGGCGCGGCAGATCGGATGCGCCCTCTTCCAGTTCCGCCACCACCACATCACAAACTCCATAGGGGATGTCATTGCGCCCGAAGAGTTCCTCCAGCATTTCCGGATCGCTCACGATGATGCGCGCGATCGAGGTTTCCGACGAATCCTGGATGCTGAGCGCCAGCACGACGACGCGGGCTTCGTTGAGCATTTTGACCACTTGCATGAGCGCGCCCACGCGGTTGGCCAGGAAGACGGAGTATTGCCTTACTGCGCGCCCGTGCAGCTTTTCGGTCGTTTCGGTGGATGCCATGGGACAAATTTATTTGAAGAGATAGACGAGGCAAATGTCTTCCGCGGCCCCACCGGGACTTTCCACCTGGACGACGTAGCGCCCCGTGGCGACCGCGGTCATTCCCGCGGCGGCAACTCCCGGTCCGCGGTGTTCGGAGACCTTGACCTCCTCGCCCCGCGGATCGAAGAGCGTGATTTTCATCCCCGAAACACGCTCGGGCGCGGCGGCACAGAACCAGTAGCGGTTGCCCGCGAAAAGATTCACGGCCAAACGCGCGGGGGCGCCGCCGTCGAGACGCGTGGACCAGAATCCGTCGCGAACTTTGAAACCCTCGTTGCACAAGCCGCCGGAGAACTCGAGCACGCGCGCCCTCAGAGACGGCTCTTTGTCCTCGCTCGCCGCGGGAACCGTCGATGCCGCCGGCTCGCAGCGCGCGGAGAAAGAGAGGGCCATGGTGAGGCAAGTGATGGCGGCGAATTTTTTCATCACGGTTGTTTGGCGCTCATGGCGGAAACAAGCTCGCCTGTCTTGGCATGGATCGCCCCGGCGTTTTCTTTCGGGATCGCAGCTGCCCCGTTGCTTTTCATCAGCGACCCGACGCCCTGCAGGGTCGCACCGACTTGGGCGATGGCCGGCAAATCACGCGATTTTTCCGGAAGCTTGCCCAAGTTGGACTGCAAGAGTTCGACGAGCGCGGACTGGCGGAGCAGTTCGACCGGCGCATCCTCGCCGGAAAGCTCGGCAGCGCGGCTGCCCACCTGCAAGGCGCGGACCCACGCCCCCGCGGTGATGAGGGAGGAAAGCGCTTCGTCGCGCTGTTCGACCATCGCGTTGCGCACCTCGTTCGCGGTTGCTTCCAACTCCTCGCGCAGGGCGAACCAGTCGTTCTTCTCGGCGAAGTCGCTGATGCTTTTCCCCCGCGCCAACACGTGCTCGCCCACCCCCAGCGCTTTGGCCAGAGCAATGATGTCCTTGCCGGTGTTCTTGACCTGCTGCCCGTCTTCCGCTTCGACCGCGACGAACCCGTCGGCGACAAGCGTTCCCAAATTGAACGCAGTCTGGGGACGCGTCGGGTAAGTCGTGGGAACGGGATCGCGGTAGAACGAGACCCAGTCGGGTTTGCCGGCCTTGTCGATCGCCGCAAAAAATTCCGCCGGCGTGGGCACGGTGACCGACTCGGGAGAGTCGGCCTGGGCCATCTGCTTCGGGGTCAGACCCGCGCACGCCGCAACCGCGGTGAGGAGCAGGATCGGCGGCATCGCCCTCATTTCCCCACAATAGAAACCCGCCCGGTCTTGGCGGCGAGCCGGATTTTGGACGGCGCGACCGGGCAGCGACCGCAGCATCCTCCCCCCTGCCCGGCGAAACGCGTCCAAGACCGGCGCGCAAGGTAGGCAACCGCGGCGAAGACCGTGACGGCAACAGCGATGGACTCCGCGAGACTCACAATTTCAGCAAATGCGTGCCGACTTGGTAGGTCAAGACCGCTCCGGCCCACGCCAAGGCGGTCATGTAGCAGAAAGCAAAAGCCGCCCAACCCCAGTTGGATTCTTTCGCCATCACCGCGACCGTTGCGCCGCACTGCAGACAAAGGGCGAAAAACACCATGATGGCCAACGCCACGGGAACGGTGAAAACCGGACGCCCCGCCGACGGACCATGCGTCCACACATCGCGCGAGAGAGTGGAACGCAAATCGGAGGATTCCTCATCGGCGTCACCGACGCCGTAAATGGTCCCAAGCGTTGCGATGATGACCTCGCGCGCGGGAAAGCTCGCGAGAACGCCCACGGTGATCTTCCAGTCGAATCCGGCCGGCGCGAAAAGCGGTTGCACGGCGCGGCCGGCGCGCGCGAGATAGCTCTGCTCGATGTAGGCGGCCTCCGTGCGCAAGCGCAGCGACTCGTCACCCGCGCTCGCCCCCGCCTCTGCCGCCACGCGCTCGCGGACCGCGTCCGGCCGGGGAAAATATACCAGCGCCCAAATGATCACCGTCATGGCGACGATGACCGTGCCCGCGCGAACGAGGAACTCGCGCGCCCGTTCCCACATGCGCCAGAAAATGTCGCGCAACCGCGGGCGGCGGTAGGGCGGCATTTCCAATAAGAACGGCAACGGCCGCGTGCGCAGGATGAATTTGTTCATCGCCCACGCCACCGGAACCGCCACGGCCAACCCGACGAAATGGACGCCGAAAAGGACAAGGCCGGCCACGAGGGCGCCGTAAGCCGGCTCGATGAAAGCGCCGATCATGAGCGCGTAAACGGGCAGACGTGCCGAGCAGCTCATCAACGGCGAAATGAGAATGGTGGTCAGCCGCGCCCGCGGATCCTCGATCGTGCGCGCGGCGAGCAAACCGGGCACGGCGCACGCGAAGCTCGAAAGCAACGGCACGAAACTTTTCCCGTTGAGCCCGCACCACCCGAAAATCCTGTCCATGAGAAACGCGCCGCGCGCCATGTAGCCGGAGTCCTCGAGCAGGGCGATGAAGAAAAACAGGATGAGTATTTGCGGGAGAAAAATAATCACGCCCCCGGCTCCGCCGATCACGCCGTCGGTCACCAGGCTCTGCAGCGCCGGATAACCTTCGAGCCACGGTGCGACCGTCTGTTGCGCGCCCACCACCAGCGATTCGATGGCATCCATCAGCGGCCCGGCCCACGAATAGATCGACTCGAAAACAAGCAGCATCAGGCCGAGAAAAATCACCAGTCCCCACACGCGATGGGTCAGAACGGCGTCGATCCTCTCGGTGGCGGAGCGTTTGCGCTTCTCGGGAAATTTCACCGCATCCGCAGTCAGGTGCCCCAAGTGCTCGTATCGCAGCAGGGCTTCCGCCGACGCCGGCTGCATACGCGCGCTGACGAGGATATCGCGCGCCGCCGAGAGCATGGGGGCGGGGTCGGCGCCGGGCGGCCAGCCGCTGCGTTCGAGCACGGCGCTTTGCCGGTCGAAAAGAACACGCCGCAATTCTCCGGGCGACAACTCCTGCGCGTTTTCCTTGGCCAGTCCGCCGGCGAGGAATTTCACCGCGCGTTCGACCGCCTCGGGCCAGGGCACGGGCGCCATCAGCGTCTGTTCGTCGGCGGCGCGGTTGACCGCGCGCTCGAGCGCCGCGATCCCGTCGCCGCGGGTCGCCACGGTCCGCACCACCGGCACGCCCAGCCGGCGTGAAAGCAACGGGGCATCGACGTGGATGCCCGCTTTCTCCGCCGCATCGGCCATGTTGAGCGCGATGACCAGCGGCAGCCCCAAATCCGCAACCTGCGATGCGAGGAAAAGATTGCGCACCACGTTCGAGGCATCGACCACGCAGATCACCGCGTCGGGCCGCGGCTCGCCGGCGAGATGACCGGTGAGAAAATCCAGCGCCACACGCTCGTCGGGCGAGGAAGCGGAGAGACTGTAGGCGCCGGGAAGATCGACCAGCGTGACCTTGCGGCCCTCGTATTCCCAGGTTCCCGATTTTTTTTCCACCGTGACTCCCGGATAATTGCCGATCTTCTGGCGTGATCCGGTGAGGCGATTGAAAAGCGTCGTCTTCCCGGTGTTCGGATTGCCGACAAGCGCGACGCGCAAAGCACGGACGGATGAAGCGGTGCTGCGGGACATGGCGGAAATTTTCAGGCGAGACGCGTGACGCGCACCGAGGCGGCATCCGCTTTGCGCAGGCTCAAACGCATGCCGTTGAATTCCACTTCGACGGGATCGCCGAGCGGCGCGACCTGCACGACACGCACCTCCGTGCCCGGGAGCAAACCCATGGCGATCAAACGGTGGAAGGCCGGATGTTCGGCCGGGCCCGGTTCAACCCGTCCCCGCTCGCCGATCCGCAGCGCATCCAGCGATGCGGCGGCAGCACTCATCGGTCCGCCTTGAGCGCGTGATGCTGCGCTTCCTGCATCGCGCACACTTCCACGCAACCAAGCATGCACCGGCGCACTGCCACTTGACCATTCTGGCAACGCACCATCACCGGATCGCGCCCGCAAAGCACCTCGACCTCCGCGCCCTCGTGGAATCCGATACGCCGCAGCTGCGCCGCCCACTCGCTGGAATCATCAACGGAAACCACCCGGTGGCATTGCCGCCGGGGGCTGTGGTCGAGACGCAGGGTCCGGGCTTTGGGCATCGGCATGGAGAACTGTCTTGAGACTAAGTCTCAATAGCCGCCATGGCAAGGGCCAATTCGCTCCTGCCCGAAATCGGACCCGAACAGCTTAAGGCAGCGGATATTGCGCGGTGAACGCGTGGACACGGCTCTGGATCTTGGCCAGTTCCTCGGGCCGCTCCGCATTCTGCAGGGCGGCATGGATCATGTCGGCAATTTCCATCATCTCCTCTTCTTTCATGCCGCGGGTGGTCATGGCCGGTGTGCCGATGCGGATGCCACCGGTCTTCAAGATCGACTCGGTATCGAAAGGAATGGCGTTTTTGTTAACCGTGATGCCCGCGTGGTCGAGCGCTTCCTGCGCCTGCTTGCCGTTGAGCCCGGCCGGGCGGAGATCGACGAGCATCACATGGTTGTCTGTGCCCCCGGACACGATGCGGTAGCCGAGCATGGCCAGTCGCGCGGCGAGCGCTTTGGCGTTCGACACGATCTGCGCGGCGTATTTTTTGAATTCCGGTTGCAGCGCCTCGTGGAAACAAACGGCCTTGGCCGCGATGACATGCATGAGCGGACCGCCCTGGACGCCCGGGAAAACCTGCGAGTCCACAGCCTTCGCGTATTGCGACTTGCACAGGATCACGCCCGAGCGCGGACCGCGCAGGCTCTTGTGCGTGGTGCTGGTCACGAAGTCCGCATATGGCACCGGGCTCGGATGCACGCCACCCGCCACCAGACCGGCAATGTGCGCCATGTCCACAAAGAGCAGGGCACCGACCGAATCGGCGATTTTGCGCATGCGTTCGAAATCGATCAGACGCGGATAGGCCGAGGCGCCTGCGGTGATCATTTTCGGACGGCTCTCCTGCGCCAGCTTGGCCAGCGCGTCATAATCGATCCTCTCGGTCTCAGGGCTCACGCCGTAGTGGACCACGTCATAAAGTTTGCCCGAGAAATTCGCCTTGTGCCCGTGCGTGAGGTGTCCGCCGTGCGCGAGATCCATGGTGAGGATCCGGTCGCCCACGTTGATCGCGGCAAAATAGACGGCGGTGTTGGCCTGGCTGCCGCTGTGGGGCTGCACGTTCGCGTGCTCGGCGCCGAAAAGCTCCTTCGCCCGCTCGATGGCGAGGCTTTCCACCACATCCACGTGCTCGCAGCCACCATACCAGCGGCGCCCGGGGTAGCCCTCGGCATATTTGTTGGTCAGCGCCGACCCCTGCGCCTCGCGGACTGCACGGCTGGTGAAATTTTCCGAGGCGATCAGTTCGATGTTCTGGAATTGCCGCCGCTCCTCGTCGTGGATGGCCGCCGCAATGGCCGGATCCGTCGCCTCGAGAGCGGGAATATCCGAGAGTTCAAAGTTCGTGGATTTGCTTTTCGTTGTGTTCATGAGTGTTTTTTCGCCGGTGATTGTCTCGATGAGGCGCGGCAAGGTGCGCTTGATGTCCTCCTTGCAGGCCTCGTAAGTCTCGCGCGTTCCGCCGATGGGGTCGGTCACATCCGCGCGGCCGCCGCGGGCCGCGTCTTCGTGGCGCAGAAGTTTCATCTTCGGGGCCATCTCCGGGTAAAGCAGGAGCAGCATGTCGAGATGGTCGCGGGTCATGGTGAAAACATGGTCCGCCTCGCGCAGCAGTTGGACCGTGACCGGTTGACTGCGGATATCGGAAATATCGACGCCTTCCTTTTTCAGCACTTCGATCGCATGCGCGCTGGGCGACTGACCGCGTCCCGCGCCGAGGCCCGCCGAAAAGGCGGCGATACGCCCCCCGGACATTTTGCGCATCAGTCCCTCCGCCATGGGACTGCGGCAAACATTGCCCGTGCAGACAAAAAGGACTTTCTTCATGCTTTTTTCCGGACCCGCGGCCACCGCGCAAGCGTATTAAAGCCGCGGTTCAAGTCAAACCGGGCGGTCGCCGGTCCAGAAATCTTGCCTTGGGCGCCCCGGCATGGTGTTTTTCGCCGTTATGAAACAACTGATTACAGCCCTCTGCCTCGTTTTCCTCGGCCCCGCGCTCACGGGCGCCCAAACCGCCGACGCCCCGCCGTCCGGCCCGTTCACACTGCCCGCGCTTCCCTACGCTTACGACGCCCTCGAGCCGCACATCGACACCGAGACGATGAAAATCCATCACGACAAGCATCACGCGGCTTACGTGAACAATGCCAACAAGGCCCTGGCCGGACAGCCCGACCTGGCCAAGATGACGGTCTGGGATCTCATCGCCCACCTCGATGAAGTTCCGGAAGAAATCCGCACCACCCTGCGCAACAACGCCGGTGGCCACGCCAACCACTCGCTGTTCTGGCTCATGATGAAACCCGGCGGGGGCGGCAAACCCTCCGGCAAGTTGGCCGAGGCCATCGATGAATCCTTCGGAAGTTTCGAGCAATTCCAGAAAAAGTTCACCGAGGCCGCGATGAAAGTTTTCGGGAGCGGATGGGCTTGGCTCAGCCTCACTCCCGACGGCGAGATGATCATCGAAACCACGCCCAACCAAGACAGCCCGATCATGAACGGCGGCAAACCGCTCCTCGGCTTGGACGTCTGGGAACACGCTTACTACCTGAAGAACCAGAACCGCCGCGCCGATTACATCACCGCCTGGTGGAACGTGGTCAACTGGGACTACGTCTCCGAGCGATACGCCGAAGCGAAAAAATAACGACACCGCGCCCGTGGCGTCATTGGCTCCCGGCCAAAGATGATCCGGATTCATCGGCAAACCGAAGCATCGCGTGGATGGCCCGCAGGCGAAACCACCGTAATTCCGATGGGTCTTCGCAGTCATTTTCAACAATCTCCGAACAATCGTTGTGCAACCTTTTGTCGCGGCCGCGACAAAAGGTTGTCAACGTTGTTTCCGTAAACTTGCGAGAGCAGGGTGGTCCTTCGAGGCCGAGTAGGGTTCGCCGTGCCAAGATCAGTTCCGATATTAGAGGAGAAGGTCTGGCGGATAAGTCCTAGCATGCCTTCGTGGTGGCTGGTGAAAACGGGACACCACCCTAGTCGTTCTTATAAGCGGTGAATATGCCGATTCAGCAAAAAGTCGTCGTTATCCGCGATGCCGTCGCGGAGAAAAACATTCCGCTTGGTCACGCTCTTGTCCGCCGGGCATGATCGCTTCTGCAAGCGATGCAACAGACCGTTCTCCGTATCCTCGCCTATCCGCTGGCCGCGGTGGCTCTCGCCGCCTTGTGGTCGCTGCGCCCCGTCGCGGAGGAGCGATCCGGCATCACGGAGTTCGGCCGCGTGAGTTGGGCCGAAACGCAGCCGCGAGTTGCGGCCGGCGAATGGTTGCTGGTCGATGCGCGCGACGAGGAACATTACACCGCGCAACATATTCCGGGAGCCATCTCATTGCCGTCACATGTTTATCCCGAAATGCTGCAATTTTTCGCCGAGGACCACGGCACGGAAAAAACGACCGTCGTGTATTGCGGGACGGAAGATTGCAACGTGAGCACAGAACTCGCCGTCCGCCTGCGGGATGAAGCCGGATTGGCCGATGTGCGCATTCTCGACGGCGGTTTCCTCGCGTGGCAACGCAGCCAGTAGAAGCGCCATCCTTGGCACTTCTACTTTTATCACCAGTCTTCCCCGCATCATGATTTATCCTCTTTCATCGTTAGCCGGCATTCTGTTTTCTGAAGATCCGACATGAAACGCGCGGCCATCCTTGCCATCCGCATCTTGCTGGGCGGACTGTTCCTCGCCGCGGGACTTTCCAAAGTCGGCGCACCGCTGCAGACACTCGCCACCGTTTACTCGTATCAGATCGTGCTGCCCGACTGGCTGGCCAACACGATTGCGCACACTTTGCCGTGGATGGAGATTCTGCTCGGACTCGGGCTCATCGCCGGGCTTTGGTTGCCCGTCACTGTGGGATGGACCGCGGCCACGCTCGCTGTATTCACCGCGCTCACCGCGCAGGCTTGGTGGCGCGAGTTGCCGATCGATTGCGGGTGCATCGACTTGAGCGCAATTCATCCGGCCCTGGCCGCCTTGACCACACCCGGCGGCGCAACCATGCGTAATCTGGTGCTGCTTGTGTTGTGCGGAGTGCTGCTGCGGTGGTCGCGCGAGCATTGCGCAAAGTAGAAGCGTCATCCTGCCGCCTGACCGCCAAAAAAAAGCGCGAAGATGGCGCTTCTAATTTTTTCTCAGCGCAAAACGGCGAAAAACTGCGTGTCCATCGAGGGAGGCGTTGGCGGCTCGGTGGTCAACTGAACGCGGACGCGCCCGGGCACGAGTCCCGTTCCGGGTTTCGGGGTCACGACGAGTGTTTGCCGTCCGGGCTCGGGCCCATCCGTGACGGCGATATCAAGAACGTCCGGCGTTGCCTGCGCGCCGGTGATCTTGAGGACATCGTCTTTTTTCAGGCGGATATCGATATTCTTCGGAGTCCGGGATTCGTCCTTGGCCCAGTTGATGACACGCGGCTGGATCGTGACTCGCGGATTGTTCGTCACCTGCAATGTCAGAATGTGCTCGCGTCCCCCGCCCTCGTCGGTCCGCACGTTGATGCGGTAAGCGCGCACGCCGGTCCCGGGCTTGGGCTTGTGCTTGACCGGTAGCACACCGCTCTCGCCCGGGGCGTAATGTGTTTTGTCCGGGCTGCCGACGGTGCAACCGCAAGAGGTGTTGACGGAGCGTATGACAACAGGCCGGGGACCGTTGTTGCGGAATCGGAAAACTGTCTCCTGCGGCGAAGAGGTGCCGTCGGTCTCGAGTTGGACTATGGTCTGCTCCCAGGCCAGTCCCGGGGACGCATCCTGCGCGGTGGCACCAACAGCGACGAACAAAGCAAAAGCCAAAGAAAACGGAGCGACGCGAAGAGACATGCGCAATGAAGAAAGCCTCACCCTTGGCCGCATGCAACCCGGAGTTTCAGAAGAAATCGGCAACTATGCAGTTTCGGAAGATCCGAACCGATCAGCCGCTCAATGGCCCGTGCTTTTGGAAAATAAATTGATCACTGCGACCCCGGCGATGATGAGCGCCATGCCGCCGATGGCGGCTGCATCGAGTTTCTGGCCGAGAACCAGCCATCCGATCAACGCGACGAGCACGATACCCGCACCGCACCAGAGAGCATAGGCAATCCCGACCGGCATGGTGCGCAGCGTGAGCGAAAGGAAATAGAATGCGACCGCATAACCCGCGACGACGAACAGCGACGGGCCGAACCGGGTGAAACCGTCGGAAGCTTTGAGGGCGGACGTGGCGATAACTTCAGCGACGACGGCGATGGCGAGGTAGAGATAGGTCATGAGCCGGAAATTTGGAGTTTTTGCAGTAAGGTAGACGTATTGTGCCGCCTGACCATCAATCACGAAGCGGCAGGGGTGCTTCTACTCGATGAATACGATCAGTCCGACAATGAGCGCCGTGATCGATGCAAAGAGCACGGCGGCGGCGGCGAGGTCTTTCAGTTTTTTCACTTCCGGGTGCTCGTCGGGGTGCGCGAGGTCGGCGACGTATTCGATGGCGGTGTTGAGCGCCTCGGCGGTCCAGACCAAGCCGATGGAGAGAACGACCGCGATCCATTCGCCGGCGGAGATTCCGAACCACCATCCGAGGGCAAGGGCGGCGACCGTGGCGGCCAGATGAAATCGTGCGTGGACTTCGCTCTTGAGTAGCGCGGCAAGGCCGCGGAAGGCACAGGCGAAACTTCCGATTTCGCGTGAGAGAAAACCGCGCCGGTTCATGGCGCCCGACGTTCAGTGGCTTTCCTGCTTCGGGAAAAACGCCGGCGGGTTTTCCGCGGCACCGAGCGGTTGGCCTTCAGACTTTTCTTTGGCGGCTTCTTTCTCGCCGTAGCCGGGGATGCTGACCGAGGGCGGGATGCGCTCGCACGCGGGTGCCAAGACGAGCACCGCGGCGAGGATGAGCAAAGCAGGACGGGCTGGCATGGAATCAGTCGGGGACGACGAGGCGGACCTTGCCTCCGTGCTTGGCCGCGGCGGCATCGAGCAAGCTGCGGATGGCGTGGATGGTTTGACCGCGTTTGCCGATGATACGGGGAAGATCGGTCTGCCGCGCCTGCACGGTAAAAACGTCTTTGCCATCGACGGCGGCGTGGGAGAGGAACACCTCGTCGGGATGGCCGGCGAGTCGGCGGAGGACGAAGTTGAGGAATTCCTCCATGGGTCGCGGCGTCAGGCGGCCTTGCGGGCTTTCTTCACCAAGCTGCGCACGGTGTCCGACATCTGGGCGCCGTTTTTCACCCAGTGATCCACCCGGGCAACATCGATCTTGTAGTTGGTGCCGGTCTTCTTCGGATCGTAGTTGCCGATGATTTCGATGAATTTGCCGTCGCGCGGACTGCGTTTGTCCGCGACCACGACCTTGTAATAGGGCGCGTTGCGCGTCCCTTCCCTGCGGAGTCTGATTGCCACTGCCATAAGTTATTTCGTTAGTTCCGGCCAAGCATGCCCATGGCGCCCGCTCTGGCCATCATTTTTTTCAATTTGCCGGGGCTTTTCATGAGTTTTTTCATGTCGGAAAACCTCAGCAAAAGGCTGTTCACTTCGGTGACCGTCGTCCCGCTGCCGCGGGCGATGCGCTGGCGGCGACGGGCGTTGAGAAGCTCGGGCCGCGCCCGCTCGCCGGGCGTCATGGAGAGGACGATGGCCTCCACCCGGCGCATCTGTTTTTCATCAACGCCGGATCCTTTCAGCTTATCCATCCCGGGCAGGAGACCAAGGAGATTCTCCAAGGGGCCCATGCGGCGGATGGCTTTGAACTGGTCGAGGAAGTCGTTGAGGTCGAAATTCCCGCCGCGGAGCCGCTCCTCCATGCGCGCGGCGTCCTCCACGCGAAAATTCTCGGCCGCTTTCTCGACGAGGCTCACCACGTCACCCATGCCGAGGATGCGACCGGCCATGCGGTCGGGGTGAAACACTTCGAAAGCGTCAACCTTCTCGCCGGTGCCGGCGAACTTGACCGGCTGGCCGGTGACCTCGCGCAGGGAAAGCGCAGCGCCGCCGCGGGCATCGCCGTCGAGTTTGGTGAGGATCAATCCGGTGACACCGACGGCGCCATGGAATTTTTCCGCCACGCCGACGGCCTGCTGTCCGGTGGCCGCGTCGCACACAAGCAGGCTTTCGTCGGGTTGGACGAGATCCTTCACCCTGCGCAGTTCACCGATGAGGTCGTCGTCGAGATCCTGGCGTCCGGCGGTGTCATAAATTTCGACGTTGTGGCCCTGCGACTTGGCCCAGTCCATGCCCTCGCGCACCGCGCGCAGCACATCTTTCTCCCCCGGCGCCGGCCGGTAAACTGGAACGCCGATCTGCTCCGCAAGGGTGGCCAGTTGCTCGATGGCGGCCGGTCGCTGCAGGTCGCAGGCGACAAGCACGGGCTTGCGTCCGTTTTTCTTCAGCCAGGCCGCCAACTTCGCGCAGGTGGTTGTTTTGCCCGCGCCGTTGAGACCGACGACAAGGATGCGGGCCTGCGGGCCGAGTTGCAGCGGGGCAGCGTCGCTACCGAGCAGCGTGGCGAGTTCGTCGTGGAAAATTTTGACGATCTGCTGTCCGGGCGTGACGCTGCGCAGCACTTCCTCGCCAAGGGCTTTGTCTTTGACCCGCGCGATGAAGTCCTTGGCGACCTTGAAGTGCACATCGGCCTCGAGGAGCGCCATGCGCACCTCGCGCAGGGCGTCGTTGACGTTCGACTCGCTGATGCGCCCGTGACCGCGGAGGTCCTTGAAGACATCCTGCAGTTTGTCGGAAAGGCGGGAGAACATGATGCAGGAAGGATTTTAGCAGAGGAGGTGCAGCCGCGCACACGCGGCGAATTCAGAAACAGCGTGAGGGATTTTTCATTCTGGCGGGCAAGCGTTCCGCGAAGGAAACCGGCTGGCGCAATCCACCTACAGACCCAGGTCTTTGAAAACTTTGTCCACGTGTCGGAAATGGCGGTCCAATCCGCAGGCATCCTGCAACTCGGCATCGGTGAGCGCCGCACGGATTTCGGAATCGGCGGCAAGGTTGGCGAGAAACTCTCCGTCGCCAGCCCACGTCTTCAAGGCGGCGCGCTGCACGGCCTCGTAAGCCTTTTGCCGCTCGAACCCTTTTTCGGTGAGTTTGAGCAGCACCGACTGGCTGGCGAAAAGGCCGCGCGACTTCTCCATGTTGGCGCGCATATTCTCGGGATAGACCTGCAGCCCGCGCACGAGTTTGGCCAAGAGAGCGAGCATGTAGTCGAGCAGGATACAGCCGTCGGGCATGATGATGCGCTCGGCGCTGCTGTGGCTGATGTCGCGCTCGTGCCAGAGGGCGACATTTTCCATTGCGGTGACGGCATGGCCGCGTATGACACGCGCCAGCCCGCAGAGACGTTCGCCGGTGATCGGGTTGCGCTTGTGCGGCATGGCCGAGCTGCCCTTCTGGCCTTTGGCGAAAAATTCTTCCACTTCGAGAACCTCGGTGCGCTGCAGATGGCGGAACTCCGTGGCCCAGCGGTCGATCGAACTCGCGGCCAAAGCGAGCACGGTCATGAACTCCGCATGGCGATCGCGCTGGATGACCTGCGTGGAAAGGGTCGCGGGTTTGAGGCCCAGCTTGGCGCAAACTTCCTCCTCGACCCGCGGATCGAGGTGCGCGCGCGTCCCCACCGCACCGCTGAGTTGCCCGACGGCCACGCGTTTGCGCATTTCGACGAGTCGCTCGCGCATGCGGCCGAATTCGTCATACATCAGCGCCATCTTGAGGCCGAACGTCACGGGCTCGGCGTGGATACCGTGGCTGCGCCCCATCATCGGCGTGAGCTTGTGCGCGCGCGCCTGTTCGGCGACGGCCGCGCGGACCTCGTCCACGTCCTTGATCAGAAGGTCGCAGGCCGCAGTCATCTGCACGGCGAGCGTGGTGTCGAGAATATCGGAGGATGTCAGCCCCTGGTGCATCCATCGCGCAGCCGGACCGACCGAGGCGGCGACGTTTTCGAGGAACGCGATAACGTCGTGGTTGGTGCGCTTTTCGATCTCGAGAATCTCGGGAATGGAAAATTTCGCTTTTTGCCGGATCTGCACGGCATCGGCCTCGGGGATCAGCCCCAAGCGCGCCATGGCCTCGCAGGCGAGGGTTTCGATCTCGAGCCATATTTCGTATTTGCGCTGTTCGGACCAGAGGGCTCGCATCTCCGGCCGGGAATATCGGTCAATCACCGCATCACTTTAGCGCAAGCCCGCGTGCATGACCATTGCGGAAAACAAGAAGGGCCGCGGCCCCGCGGCCGCAGCCCTTGCTTGCCATGAAAAAAATTCTTACGCGCAGACCCTCACGCGCTTCAAGTGGCCGTGTTCCCTGATTTGGACACGCCCGGTCTGGAACATGTCCACCAAGGCGGCGATGGCTTCGCGGCTGTCCTGGGTTGCGGATCCGAGTGCTTCCACCAGCTCGCCGAGCGAGTGGCGTCCACGGTTGAATTTGCGGTAGGGGTTGAAGGGCTTTGTTTTCATGAAGGCTTTGACCGCGCGGCGCTGCGGCCGTTCAAAAAATCAAACGGCCGTTTGGCGATCTGCGGCCCGGCAAATGCCTTCTTTTCCATCGGGGTGCGCCTCTGTTATGAAAACACCCTTGGCTCGCGGAACAACAGAAGGAGGCAGCAAGGCTTGGAGTGAAGTGCTGGGGTTGCTTCTCCTCGGCGCCGGGACTCTTTTGTTCCTGGCACTCGTTTCGTATTCCTCGGCCGATGTTTCCTCCTTCTGGTGGTTCGGCACGCAGGAACCGCCCCAGCGTCCGCCGGAAAATTTCATCGGTCCGGTTGGCGCCATCGTTGCCGCATTCTGCTACTTCCACCTGGGAGCGGCATCCTATCTCCTGGCCGTCATGCTGATCGGTTTCGGGGGCGCGAAATTCCTCCATGCCGGACTCGATTTGAAACGCCGCCTCGGATGGATGGCGGCTTTCGTTCTCTCCGGCGCGTGCCTCGCGGGGATCCAACCATGGTTTCTCCAGGGGTGGAAAACGCATTTCAAGATCGAGGGACCGGGCGGGTGGTTCGGACTGGTCTTCGGCGAGAATCTGCTCAAGGCGCTGCTCGGCGGAATCGGCGCCACAATTCTCCTGCTCATTGTTTACCTCGCCAGCCTCATCCTCATGACCGGCATGCATCCGGTGAAATTCTGCAAGGCGGTGATGGCGGCAATCCCGGAAAAACTCCGCCAGTGGCGCGAGGCGCGCATCGAGAAAAAACGTGCCGAGCAGGAAATGCTCGTCGAGGAAGCCCTTGCCACGACACCCAGGAGCAAGCCGCGCACGGCGGCGCCACGCGCGCGGCGCAAGCCGACACCGGCCGCGGAAGAGGAAGAAGACGAAGAGGAGGAGCAGGAGGAAATCGGGCCCGAGCCTCCTTTGCCCGAACCGAAAATCATCGATACCGGCGCGATCCAGCCCCCGGCCAAAAAGCCCCCTGCTCCGCCGCCGAAAAAGAAAAAGGAAGCCGGACCGCTCGGTTCACCGCCCGATGTCCATATCGAGAATTACCAACTTCCGCCGCTCGACCTTCTCGACTCGGCCGATGCCGGTTCGCGCCAGTCGGCCGACCCGAACGAGTTGCTCGCCACTCAGAGCACCATCCTCGAGACGCTCAAGCAATTCGGCCTCGAGGCCAGCGCTGGCGACATCACACGCGGTCCCACCGTCACGCGCTTCGAGGTCTATCCGGCGCGCGGCGTGCGGGTGGACCGCATCACCAGCCTCGAACGTGACATCGCCCGCGCGACGCGCGCCGAAAAAATCAACATCCTCGCGCCGATCCCCGGCAAAGACACTGTCGGCATCGAGATCGCCAACAGCAAAAAGATCAAAGTCGTCTTCCGCGAGCTTCTCGAAAGCGAGGAATGGGCCAACAGCAAAGCCAAGATCCCGCTCGCGCTGGGCAAGGATGTTTACGGGCGCACGATCATCGCCGACCTCGCGCAGATGCCGCACCTTCTCATCGCGGGAACCACCGGCAGCGGCAAAAGCGTGTGCGTGAACGCGATCATCGCCAGCATGCTCTACAAGTTTTCCCCCGAGGAACTGCGGTTCATCATGATCGACCCGAAGGTCGTCGAGATGCAGCACTACGGGAAGCTTCCGCACCTCGCCGCCAACGTCGTCACCGAGCCGAAAAAAGTCCTCCTCGCGCTCCGGTATGTCATCGACGAGATGGAGCGTCGCTACCGCATCTTCGCCAAATGCGGGCTGCGAAACATCCACGGATTCAACGCGCGGCCGTTGGACAAAAAAGAGGCCGGCGACACACCTCCTCCCGAGCCGGAAACCGCGGAAGAGGAAAGCGAAGGCGGCATCGAGGACGAGGTGCTCGGAGCGCCGCCCCCGGCCAAAAAGGAAGAGGAACTCAAAATTCCCGACCGGCTTCCGTTCATCGTGGTCATCATCGACGAGTTGGCCGACTTGATGCAGACCGCGCCGGCCGACGTGGAAAACGCCATCGCCCGCATCACGCAGATGGCGCGGGCCGCGGGCATCCACATGATCGTCGCGACGCAGACGCCGCGGGCCGACGTGGTCACGGGCGTGATCAAGGCCAACATCCCGAGCCGTATCGCTTTCCAAGTGGCATCCAAGCTCGACAGCCGCGTGATCCTCGACGCCAACGGTGCGGAGAAACTGCTCGGGCAGGGAGATATGCTCTATCTTCCGCCGGGCACCTCGACACTCGTCCGGGCGCAAGGCGTGCTTGTCACCGACGACGAGATCCACCGTGTCGTGGACTGCGTGTCCGCGCAGGCGCAGCCGACTTTCGATCCGGGGTTCCATGAGGCCATGACTTCTACTGCTTCCGCCGACGACGACGTGACGGAGGAAGACGAGGAACTCGTGGCCAAATGCCTCGAAATCATCAAGCAGGAGCGCAAAGCCTCGACCTCCATGCTCCAGCGCCGCCTCCGGCTGGGCTACACCCGCGCGGCGCGCGTGGTCGATATCCTCGAGCAACGCGGGATTGTCGGCCCCAAAGATGGGGCCAAGGACCGCGAGATACTTGTGGACTTGGACAGCCTGCCCTGATGAGGCATATTGGGAAACCGATGAATCCTCATCCCGGCCAGGAACTCAGAAAGCTGCGCGAATCCAAGGGCATCAGCCTGGAAAAAGCGGCGGCTGACACCCGCCTGCGCGCCGGCTTGCTGCAGGAGTTGGAGGAAAGCGCGGACGTGAACATCCTTCCCGACGTTTACCGCAAGCTCTCGCTCCGGATGTATGCGCGCTACCTGGGCCTTGATTTTGAAGTCACGCGCCGCGCCACCCAAACCCGCGAGGGAGTCCGCATCATGCCGGTCGGCAAATTCGTCCGCCGCATGGGACGCCCGCTGAAAAGCTCGCGCCTCGATACCGCCCAGCGCAACCGTTTGCTTTCCGTTGCCAAGACTGCCAGTGCGGCCGTCGTCGTCGTTCTGGCCATCGGGCTCTGGTCGCTCAACGCCAAACTCTCGCGCCTCAACCTCGACGATCGTCCATCGACCGGACGCCACGTGGCACAGGCGGCGCCACAGGCCGTGCCGCAAAGCACCGACGCGCCGTCACAACTGCAGATCCACGCGGTGCTGCCGCGGGAAAATGTCGTCCTCGAGGATCCGGTGACCCTCACCCTCGCGCCGGGCCCGCAAACGCAGCACGCCGAAGCGGGATTCTGATCTCCGCCGCGCACCGGCCGCACGCATGCGCCAGAGCAAGGAATCTGCCCGCCCCCGCATCGGCATGGTCAGCCTCGGCTGCGCCAAAAACCTCGTGGATGCCGAAATCATGCTGGGCGGGGCGGCCAAGGGCGAATTCGACCTGACGCGCGATCCGGACCAGGCGGATGTCCTCGTCATCAACACCTGCGGCTTCATCGACTCGGCCAAGGAAGAATCGATCAACACCATCCTGGAAATGCACGAGCGGCGCATTTCGTCGCGCCCCGGGCAGAAACTCATCGTCAGCGGTTGTCTGGCCCAGCGCTACCACGAGGAACTCAAAGCCGAGATCCCTGAGGTGGACGCCTTTATTGGGCTGGACCAGGTCGCCGAGTTTCCGCGTATCGTGCGCGAGGTGCTGGAGCGTCCGTCGGCGCAAAGCGCCGCACCGCTCGACCTTGTCACCCGCGGGTCGCGCTACATCCCGGATTATGACACTCCCCGTTTTCTGCTCACCCCGCGCCACACGGCTTATGTGAAAATTGCCGAGGGTTGCAACCATCCCTGCAGCTTCTGCGTCATCCCCCAAATGCGCGGACGCCACCGCAGCCGCACCATCGATTCGGTCGTAGCCGAGGCGCGCCAACTCGTCGCGCAAGGCGTGAAGGAGTTGAACCTCATCAGCCAGGACACCACGTATTTCGGCATGGATCACTGGGAGCAAAAGGCCGGGCCCCGCCAGCCGGTGGATTCCTCGCGCGGGCCGACGCTTTGCCGTCTTCTCGAGGAACTCGACGGGATCGAAGGCGACTTCTGGATCCGCCTGCTCTACACGCACCCCGCGCACTGGAGCGACGAACTCATCGCCGCCATCGCGCGGAGCAAGAAGGTCGCCCGCTACGTCGATATGCCTTTGCAGCATATCCACGAGGAAATGCTGCGGCTCATGCGCCGCGAAACCTCCCGGGAACACATCGAGGATCTCATCGTCCGGATGCGCGAGGGCATCCCGGGCCTCGCCATCCGCACCACTTTCATCACCGGCTTTCCCGGCGAAACCGACGAGCATTTCGAGTCCCTGCTGGAATTCATCGAACGCGTCCGCTTCGAACGCCTCGGGGTTTTCAAGTATTCGCAGGAGGAAGGATCGCGTGCGGCGAAAATGGACGGTCAGATACCGGCCGCGGTGAAAAACCGGCGGCATGCGCGTGCCATGAAGCTGCAGCAGAAAATTGCGCGGGAACTGGCCGCGGCACGGCAGGGCCGCACAATCAAAGTCCTGGTCGACAAGCCGCAGGTAGCACGTTCGGAGCATGACGCCCCGGATGTCGATTGCCGCGTCCTGTTGGAAAAACCCCTGCCGGTCGGCGAATTTGCCGAAGTCACCGTCACGGGGTCGCAGGTTTACGACCTCACGGCTCAGGCGGTGTAGGAAGCCTCGACCCGTTCGGCCACGTCGAGGTAGCCGTAATCTACCTCGTAGATCTGCTTCATGCAATCGAGCGACTTTTCTTTGTCGCCCATGCGTTCGTAAACAAGCCCCAGATTGTAGATGATGTCTTTTTTCGTGCCATCCATGCCGGGAATTTCCGACGCCGCATCGGCGAGCGTCTTGGCCGCGAGGTCGAGCATGCTGCGCTCGGTGTAGCATTTTCCCAGCAGGTTGAGCGCCTTGGTGCGCGTGTTCGGGTTGGACCGCGCTTTCTGAAGCTCGGGGATGGCCTCTTTGTAATGCCCGGCGATCACCAGCTGCTCGCCGAGTTCGAAGCGGTATTGCAGGTCGGTCGGGTTGCGGTCCACGCGGCGCTGCGCCTCGCCCAGCATCAACTCGGCCCGATCCCGGCGAAGTTGATCGAGTTCCGTCTTTGCTTGCGCGGCCGCGGCTTCGTCCAAGCCCGAGGCTTCAAGCTGCTTTTCCTTGTCGGCGATGGTCTTGGACAGCATGCGCGCCTGCGAGTCGCTGATTTTGCGCAGGAGCCCGGGATCGGTCTCATTGGCGAGCGCCGAAAGGTATCGGTAATATTCCACCGCGTTGCCGTAATCTTCGCGGTTGAAATAAAGATCCGCCAACTTCCTTGCGGCCTCGCGATCGGGATTCCCCGCCTCGTGGGCCTCATATACGATGCGTGCCAGATCCTCGGCGGATTCCGCGGCGGTCACGACCTTCTCGTCGGCACCCGCGGATTGGCGCTGCTTGACGAGATCGGCGAAGGACGCGGTTTCGAGGCGCCCGCGCTGCATCGAGCGGCGCGCCGCCGCTTCCCTTGACTTGTCGCGCGCATCGAGATCCGCCGGGTTTTTGTGCAGGATCTCCTCGAATATTTTGAACGCCTCGTCGTAGTCTTCCGTGGCCAAGAGGTAATCCCCCAGGTCGTGCTTCGCCTGGTTGGCATTCTTGGGGTCGTGCGCGATGGTCTCGAGCGCGAGCCGCGCGATCGCATCGAACGTCTGCATTCTGTCGCGGGCCGCGTGCACCGACTTCGCGGTTTCCGCGTCATTCGGGGCGTTCTTGAGGATGAATTCGATCTGTTCTGCGAGACGCGGGCGCTTTTTGTCCGATTCCACCTTTTCCCCGCCGTGCTTCACGTAGGTTTCGTAGATGAAGTTGCGTTCGGCTTTCGACGCCGTCGAGGCCGCCTCGAAGAGATCTTTGTTGGGGGCGACGCCGAGCGGATCCGCGTCCAGGGCTTTCTCGGCTATCTCGATCGCCGCCTTCCAATCGCCGGACTCGAGGAGTTTTTTGATTTTTCCGCGGCCGAGCGAAATGCCGGTGCCCGAGATCCCGAAAAACGAGGACTTGCCGCGCGAGCGCAAGATCTGGGCCTCGCGCAGAAGACGGCGGCCGACGAGAAATTCCGGCTCCTCGATCACGAGCGGTTGCAACAACTGAACCACCAGCGCCGGATTTTTCATCTCAAGGGCGCTCAGGGCCTTGAGATAAATCGAACGCTTCTGGGTGGGCAGGTCGTGTTCTGTCTTCACGTGCAGCCGCGCAGTTTAACAGGTGCTTCCGCGCGGTGCAATCCGCGTCAGGCAGCCGGAACGTCGGGGTAGCTTCCGAGCAGCCGGGTGAAAGCGCACACGCCTTCGAGCTTGGCCAAGGCTCCCGCCACGGCGGGGTCCGCGGAATGGCCGGCGAAGTCGGCGAAAAAGTAGTATTCCCAGGGGCGCCGCTTCGAAGGACGGCTCTCGATGCGCGTGAGGCTGATCCCGGACTTCTCGAAAGGCTCCAGAGCGCGGGCAAGCGCTCCGGGTTGGTCTTTCACCGCGAACATCACCGAAGTCTTGTCGTGGCCGGACGGCCGTGTGTCCTGCCTTCCGATGACGAAAAACCGCGTGACGTTGCCGGTTGCGTCCTGGATGGAACGCGCGAGGACCGGCAAGCCGAACTCCGCGGCCGCCATGTCGCCCGCGATGGCCGCAGCGCCTTCCTCCGACGCGGCCAGTTCCGCGGCGCGGGCGGTGCTGGAAACCTCGACGCATTCCGCGGAGGGAAGATGCGCCGCCAGCCAGCGGCGGCACTGCCCGAACGGCTGCGGATGCGAGTAAACGCGGCGGACCTTTTCCACCGGCACACGTCCGAGCAGGTTGAGATCGACGGGTAAAAACGTCTGCGCGCAGATGCGGGCCGCAGTGTCCATGAAGCAGTCGAGGGTCGCGTTGACGCCTCCTTCGAGCGAATTCTCGATCGGCACCACGCCATAGCCGGCGCGGCCGCGTTCGACGGCCTCGAAAACCTCGGGAATGGTGCGCTCAGGCTGGAATTTCACCGAGCTGCCGAAGTGCCGGGCAGCGGCCTGGTGGCTGAACGTGGTGCGCGGTCCGAGATACGCCACGGTGATTGTCTGCTCGAGGGCGCGCATGGCCGAGAGGATTTCCCGGTAAATGGCGCGGATTGATGTTTCGGGCAGGGGACTTTTGTTGGCGGAGACAAGACGGCGAAGCAGCGCATCCTCGCGCTCCGGAGCATAGTAGGGTCCGCCGGACTTCTCCTTGAGGCGGCCGATTTGTCCGACCAGCTCCGCGCGCTCGCGCAGCAGGTCGAGAATCCGGTCGTCCACCGAATCCACCGCGGCGCGGAGGTCATCGAGATTCACGGCGTCACCTCCGCGGCCGCCTCCTGCGGCGGCTCCGCTGCGGACTCTGCGGCGCCATTCGCTCCCCCTTCGGCGGGAAACGGCAAATTCGGCTGGGCGTCATCCGTGGCGATGGCGGCCGGCAACTCGATGCGGCGCAATTCCGCGCAGTTGGGAAGTTCGTCGAGCGAACGCAATCCGAAGTGCTCGAGGAAAAATTCCGTCGTCCCGTAGAGCAAAGGCCGGCCGGGCACATCGGCCCGCCCGGTGATGCGTATGACACCGCGCTCGAGCAGCGTCTGCATCACGCCATCGACATTCACACCGCGCACGGCCTCGATATCCGCCCGTGCGATCGGCTGGCGGTAAGCCACGATCGCGAGGGTTTCGAGCGCCGACGGGCTGAGGCGCGCCGGGCGGTTCTCGGGAAAAAGCTGGCGCACCCACGGCGCGGCGTCGGGCGCGGTCACCACCTTCCAGCCGGCGGCGCTTTCCACCACCCGGAATCCGCGTTGCTGCTCCTCGTAAGCGGCCTGCAATTCGCGCAGCACAACGGCCACATCATCCTGTTTGGTCTTGGCCAAGGCCGCGATGTCCGCGTCCTCGGGCGCGGATTCAACCGCTCCCTTGAGATATTTCACGCATTCGGATGCTGAGAGCGGCTTGTCCGAGGCAAACAGCATGGCCTCGAGCACACGGGTGAGATGGTTCATCGGATGGACGGAAAAAGAGAAATGCGAGGATTCGACATTTGCCGCGGGGCATCAACCGAGAAATGCGCTTTTCACGGGGAGACCGCACCGGATCCCCGGCGCTGGAGCAGGATTTCTCCGAAGGCCGCATCCTGCCGGACGAGAACATGGCGCAGCCGCACCAGCTCGAGCAGGGCGAGAAAGGTCGCCACGACCTCGCCGCGCGTTGTCTGACCGGCGAACAGCTCCTCGAAACGCAGGGGCTCCGCCTCCGGGAGCACCTTGAGGACGAATTCGATCTTTTCCGACACCGTGAAACGGTCAGCTTCGATTTCGCGTTCGGCGCCCTTCTTTTTTTCCAGGCGGTCGAGCACGCGCTGGAAAGCGGCGATGAGGTCGAGCGCACCCACCTCGCCCGCCAGCAAGGTCGCCCCGCCGTCGGAAGGAGGGGCGGACGGAGAACGGCCGAAAAGTTTCACCGCCAGTTCCTCGCGGTTACGCAAATCGCCGGCAGCTTCTTTGAACTTTTTGTATTCGATAAGCTGCCGGATCAGTTCCCAGCGCGGATCCTCCTGCTCGCCCTCCTCTTCCTCGGGACCCTGCAAATCGGCGGGCAGCAAGGTGCGGCTTTTGATGTAGAGGAGGTTGGCGGCCATGACGATGAATTCGCCGCCGATTTCCACGTCGATCGATTCCATAGCCCCGAGGTATTCAAGGTATTGGCGGGTGATGCGCCCGATCTCGATGTCATAAACATCGATCTCGTCCTTCCGCACAAGATAGAGCAGAAGGTCGAGCGGACCCTCGAAAACATCGAGTTTGACCTTGTAGGCCGCTTCGGTCACGGCCGTTGTCAGAGTCCGCGCTTGCGGCGCTCTTTGGCCTTTTGCACCTTGTGCTTCTTGCCGTCCACCATGCGCGTCTTGCGCTTGCGCAACTGGCTGGCGATTTTTCCCACCACGAGATCGATGGCGGCATAGAGGTCTCCCTCGCGGTCCTCGGCGTGGATGTCCTTGCCCGGCATGGCGAGGTGGACTTTGACCACGTAGTTGCTCTTGGTCTTCGACTCATCATGCATCAGGACAACGTGCGCGCCGATGATGCGGTCGGATTGGTGGTCGAGGTGGGCCAGTTTGTTGACGACGTAAGAATTGATGGCGCCCGTCAGAACGAGGTGCCGCGGACTCAAATGGATATGCATACAACTCCAATAAACCATCACCCGCCGCCGCGGCCAATCCAAATGGGTCAGACCCTGCCGGCTTCGCCGAGGATCACGCGGGCGGCCGCATCGAAATTCTGCTTGTTTTTCTTGCCCCTGATCGACTGCAAGGCGTTGGCATGGATGGTCCGCGCCGCCTCGGGATCGCGGTAAACCCGGATCCAGATTTCCATCATGCGCAAATGCGGCGCGATCTCGGACGGGTGCGCGGCCGCCAGCTCTGCGTAGGCCTCGAGCGCGCCCGCGTAATCTTCGGCGGCCAAGCGGCCCTCGGGGATGCTATACATCGGTTGCGGGCGCGAATGCCTTTCACCGGGCATGAAAAGATTCGCGCACAAATCACCGAACCAGCCTGCCAAGGGCTTTGCCAGCATGATCGCCGCCACAATGAGAAGTCCGTGGCCGGCAACAATGAGAAGCATGCCGCCGGGGATCCCCTCGGTTTGACCTTTGGCCGACAACCACCACCACAACGCGGCACAAACGAGCAGGCCACCGACGCGGGCAAGCAAACCGGGCATGGCGGGAGCATGACACATCACAATCCGCGGGTGCATTGAAAATGCGATTGATTCCGGACGCCTTATTTGGTGCGTTGTCGCCCCTCTATGCGTATCCGGGCATTCCAAGGACTCATCCCGCGGGCCGATCTGGCCGCTCAACTCGCGTCGCCTCCCTACGACGTTCTCGACACGGAGGAGGCGCGCGCCATCCTCGCCGCGCAGCCGAAGTCTTTCCTGCGCGTCGTGCGGTCGGAGGCCACATTGCCGCAGGCCACCGATCCCTACAGCCCCGGGGTTTACGCGCGGGCGAGGGAAAATTTCCAGAGCCTGCAGAATGACGGCGAACTAATCCGCGAAAAATCCCCGCAGATTTACCTCTACCGCCAGATCATGGGCGGGCATTCGCAATCGGGCATCACGGCCCTTTGCCATGCCGATGACTACAACGCGGGCCTGATCAAAAAACACGAGAAGACGCGACCGGACAAAGAGGACGATCGCGTGCGGCTGAACAGCGCTCTCTCCGCGCACATCGAGCCCGTTTTTCTGGCATTCGAGTCAACGAGCGAAATCCGGCGGCTCATGGACGAAGCCGCGCAAACCGCACCGCTTTTCGATTTCACGGCACCGGACGGCGTGCATCACACGCTCTGGCGCATGCCCGATGCTATGGCGGTGCGCGCTGCCTTCGACGCCGTGCCGCACACTTACATCGCCGACGGACACCATCGCTCGGCCGGGGCGGCGCGCGTGGGTTCGGCACGGCGCGCGGAAAATCCCGCCCACACGGGGGAGGAAGACTACAACTGGTTCCCCGCGGTGCTTTTCCCGCAGGACCAATTGCAGATCATGCCCTACAACCGCCTCGTCGCGGATCTCAACGGCCTCTCGCCGGAGGAATTCCTTGTGCGCGTAGGACACGCCTGCACGCTTGCGCCCCAGGCCGCGCCATCACCCGCCGGGCCGGGTCACGTCTCGATGTATTTCGCCGGGCATTGGCTGGATTTGAAATTCGACGTTCCCGCCGGTGCGGACCCCGTGTCCCGTTTGGATGTGAGCCTGCTGCAGGACCGTGTCCTCGCCCCGATCCTCGGTATCGACGATCCACGCACAAGCAAACGGATCGCATTCGCCGGGGGAATCCGAGGCACCGATTACCTGCGTGACGAAGTGGATGCCAAACGCGCCGCCGTTGCGTTTTCCATGCATCCGGTCAGCATGCGGCAACTGATGGACATCGCCGATGCGGGGCAAATCATGCCTCCGAAAAGCACCTGGTTTGAACCGAAACTGCGCTCGGGACTGTTCATCCACACGTTTTAGATTTGTGACCGGCGTCAGAGGCGGCGGATGTCCCGGGCGCACGCGCTACAGCCGTCCGAATGCGACAAGCTTTCCTTTTTTCCGGAACAGTCCGAGGAACCCTCCGTGTCCGCCGTAGGGTGTTCGCGGGTGAAGCTTGTAAATGCCGACTCCCCGCGAATTTTGGGCACCGGCCATGAGCAATTCGCCCCGTTCGTCGCGGCCCAGATACACCATCACGTGGGTCACCGGGGGTTTGCGCTTCGGTTTGTAGGTGTGTTCCCAGAAAAGCAGATCGCCTGGTTGCAGGCGTTTGGCCCACCACGACTTTTCCGGCACACCACCGAAAAGACCCCCCACTCTTTTAATGCGACCCTCTCGGCGAACATAATTGTATTGGTCCGAGGCGGTGCGCGGCAGCTCGATCCCGCGGGTGCGGCTCAAAAGATACCGGGACGTGTTGGAGCAATCCATCGTCCACGGCGCGGATCCCCCGGCAGGCACCATCGCCCCGCCGTAGGGAATTCCTCGGGAAGCCAGCGCACTCGCTTCGGAGAGAAGAATTCCGGAATCCTCGGCCCATGTTGCCGCATGAACGGCAAGGAAGATCGCGAGCATTGCCGTGACGCGCGGCATCGCAGTCAACAATAACACGGGGCGACGGGCTGTCCACAACCCCGCGGCACCTCTCAAATGGCTTTCGCGAAAGCGCGCCGCATGCGATAGAGAAAAAGGTCTCCATGAATTTGCCGACAAGAGTCAGGATCGCCGCCTTGCTCACCCTGGGCCTTTTGGCCGCGGCATGCGAGACGACGCCCATACAACCTTCCACCAACTTCGCGGGCGACATGGAGGTGGTCACCGACTACGCCTCGTTTTTCCGGCTCGGTCCGCAACAGGCTGGAGGAGCCGACCGCAGCCTCCGGCTCAAAGACCGCGTCATGCTGCTGCGAAAAGAATTCGGCTACAGCCGGGTGCAGTTGGAGGACGACCAGGTCGGATACATGGCGAACGAGGACATCAAGCCCGTTCCCCCGGAGGCGCGCAAAAAGCCCGAATCGCGTCGTTCCTCCCCGGGCCGTGGCCGCGCATCTTCGGAGGAGGAGTTTTACGACCAGATCGATCTGCCCGATCCGAACCTGGACATCATGCCCGAGGATGTTCCGCTCGAGCCCTTGCCTGATCTGCTTCCGGAATCCGTGGATACACCCGCACCCGCGGCGCCCCCCCAACCGCAGGAAACAGCCCCGGCTTCGGCTCCCGCCCCAGCTGCGGAAAACACCCCCGTATCAACCTCAACCTGACGCGGCACAGGGCGCGTCAGACGGAGCTTCCGGCGATCACGGCGGCGACAAACTTTTCGTCTTCGTCGAGCAGCTTGCTCCACTTCGCCCGGTAATCCGGGTCATAACGATGGTCCATGAAGTCCGCCATCTTGGCGCGGCGGGCCACCAATTCTTCGAGCACCGGCCGTAATTCGGCATAGGCATCGCGCAGCACGCGCATGGCGCCGGCTTCCCTCTCCCACAGCATGCCGAAGGATCCGGCAAAGTCGGCCGCGGGGAGCGGTTCCTCGCGCTCGCTCGGATGATAAATGTCCTCGGGGGGCTGCCTTTCACCGAGCAGGCGCGGCGCGATGTAGATATTCGCCATCATGCCCTCCCGGTATTTTTGTCTCGCGCCTTGGTCGTCGCCTTCGAGACAAAGCGCCAAGGCCCAAGCGAAGCTCAACCAAGCGTTGGGCATGTCTCCCGGATAACGCTGCGCGTAGCTGCGGAAAAATGCGATGGCGTCGTCTTGCTCGCCGGCCAGGAGAAGGAAAAGCGGGGTGTAAAAACGCGCGCCCAAATGATCGGTGGCATCTATCTCGAGCAGCCGGCGCCCCGAGTCGGCCGCGTCGGGACTGCGCCCGAGGTGCCATTGGCAAAGCATTTGACCGAAAAGCGAACGCAACAATGGCCGGGTTGCATGGTCGGTCCACCAATCCGCATGCCCGCGCCGGAAACGCGGCGCGTCGATTTGCTCGACCTCGCGCGCCAACTCGAGGCTGCGCGTGTAGCGGCCGGCGTGGAATTCCATCTCGGACAATTCCATGCGCGCTGCAGTGTTGGCCTGGTCCAACTCGACCGCTTTTTCCAGCGAGGACCGACGCTTGCGTTGCGATCGCACACGCCGCACGTTGCGCACCAGACCCTCGGAAATCTCCGCACGGGAAACCGACGGCGCGCTCTTGCCCGAAGAACGGCCCGCCGTGGCGAGTTCCGATTGCATGCGAGCCTCGTGCGGCGGCGGGGTGACGATCTTCACTTTCGTCTTCCAGTCTCGCGCGAAATACTTCCAGTCGCCGGGAACCCATTCGTCCGCCCTCCAGACAAGCAATTCGTCCGGCGTGCCGATATCGTCGAAGATCCGCGCCAGCCATTCCTCCGCTTGGATCTGATCAAGCTCCGCAAAAATCCCGGGCGGTGCCAGTGGTTCGAATTGAGGCCCGGCCAAAAGCAGGATCGTCGGCAGATAAAAATCCCCCTCGACCGGCAGGGGTTCCTTCAAGTCGACCCAGCAAAGCGACCAGACGGACGGTTCGCTCTTGAGCGGTTGGATCATGCCGCCGCGCGCTCCCTCCCCGGACCATGCCAGTCGACCTCGACGCGCTGACGCCGGCCGAGCCTGTCTTGGTAAAAGACATGGCCGTTGGCCAAGCCGAACTCGTGGACCGTGCGCGTGACTTTGACGTCGAAGCAACAATAGCGCGCGACATCGAGCTTGCGCCCCTGTCTCCACCACTTGATGGCATCCAGACCATCAGCGGTTTTGCCGCATCCGAGCGTGCTCTGGGCCACGGCATCCAGACCGATCCGGTGGCCGATCCGCTGCTCCAAAGAAACCATGAGGTCCAATGTCGGCACGCTGTGCGCCAAATCGATCACCGTGTAGCCCATCAACACCTCGTAGTCGAAGTTCACCACATTGAAGCCCACGACCATGTCGGCTGCTTGCAGTTGTGCCACCAGATCATGGACCCGGTTTTCGCCATACACCGCGTATTGTCCAGTGGCCGTGCTGTAGGTCGCGCCGACCGTCATTCCCATCGCGGCCTTCTTGTCCCACCCGCCCGCATCATTGGCGGTGCGCTGTGTTTCCAGATCGAAATAAACAATGTTTCGCGCCATGCGTCATCAATTTCTACCGCTTGGGAGACGCTGCGGCAATCGCCGCTTGAGCCTGCCGCGCCGCTGGGCTTTATTTGCCGTTTGCAAAGCACCCGTAGCTCAACCGGATAGAGCGTCGGCCTCCGAAGCCGAAGGTTGTGGGTTCGACCCCCGCCGGGTGCATTTTGCGGGGGGCTCGGGTGCGGCTGCGCAGCTTACTTGCCGCCGCGGCGGCTGGCGTCCCTTTGCAGAAGGACCATGGTGATGCCAAGGAAGACAGCGATCAGGACCACGGGCAGCCAGCTCACAAGGATGGAAGCTTGCGTGACGGCGATCGCTCCTGCGAGGGTGATCGCGACTCCCCCCGCAAAACCGAGAAGAATGGCAGCGATGATGAGGCCGCGGATGGCGTTTCGTGGATAGGCAGGTTGCACGGGCGCTTTTCTAACTTTGCGACGGCGCCGGATCAAGCATTGCGGACACCAAGGACCAATCTTGTTCACATCGCTGTCGCATTCTCGGCCCAACTGTTTGTGAAAAACATGTGTGTCTTGTGGACAACGTAGTCACAGCCGCCACTTGTGCGGGCATTCTTCCGATTCATTCACATAGCTTTTGTCGCGGGGAACACCTGACGCTGCGATGGTTATGCGGGGAACAAGCAGTTGTTCGCCGGCTTATTGCTGTGTTCTTGTTTCGGTTTCCAGAAAATCAAAACAATCATCGTTGTGAATATCAGGCGGGAGGTCTTCCGTTGTCTCCCGCACCCTGCCGCTGGTATCCTTGATGCAGGTCATGTCCATCCAATCCTTGCTCAAGCCCCTGCGCGTCGGCGCCATCGAAACCCCCAACAGAATTTTCATGGCGCCCCTCACACGGTGCCGGGCCGAGCCCGGTCATGTGCCCGGGAGATTGATGGCGGAATACTACGCGCAACGGGCCAGCGCCGGGCTGATCATCGCCGAGGCGACGATGGCCATGGAGGGCAATTCGGCATTTTATGCCGAGCCGGGGATTTACTCGGAGGCGCAGTTGAAGGGATGGCAGCAGGTGACGCAGGCGGTGCACGGCGCGGGCGGGCGCATCTTTCTCCAGCTTTGGCACGGCGGACGCGCATGCCATCCGTATTTCAACAACAACACGCAACCGGTCGCGCCAAGCGCGATAGCCATCACAAACGATACAGTCAACACGCCGGAGGGGAAAAAGCCCTATGTGATTCCGCGCGAGTTGGGCGACGACGAGATCCCCGGTATTGTGGAGGGATTCAAAAAGGCGGCGGCCAACGCCAAAGCAGCTGGTTTTGACGGAGTGGAAGTGCATGGTGCCAACGGGTATTTGCTCGATGAGTTTTTGCGCGACGGTGCGAACAAAAGAACCGGGCCATACGGGGGTCCGATTCCGAATCGTGCGCGCCTGCTTCTCGAGGTGATCGAAGCGGCCTCGGGCGTCTGGGGCGCGGATCGCGTGGGTGTGCGCGTGTCACCGCTCAACAGTTTCAACAGCATGAGCGACAGCGATCCCGTCGGGTTGGTATCATGGCTCGGGGAAAGACTGAACGGCTATGGCCTTGCCTACTGGCATGTGATGCGCGCGGATTTCCTCGGTCAACAAAGCGGCGACGTGATGACAGCGGCACGCGCGGCATATCGCGGAGTGCTCGTCGGGAACATGGGTTATTCCGCCGATGAGGCGGCCAAGGCCGTGGCCGAGCACAAACTGGATGCCGTGGCGTTTGGAACACCGTTCCTTGCCAACCCGGATCTGCCCGCGCGCTTCGAAAAGGGCGCGCCGCTCAACGCGCCGGACCCCGACACTTTCTACACTCCGGGTGCGAAGGGATATACGGATTACCCCACCCTTTCGGCAGGATAAGCGACAAAAGACGCGCGATGAGTTGATGCGGCACGGCGCTGGCCGGCACCGGTTGCAGATCAGATATGTATCGCGTGGCCCAGCGCTTGCTCCGCGGCCTCGTGCACGGCCTCGCTCAGCGTGGGGTGGGCGTGGATCGTGGAAATAAGTTCGTCGTGGGTTGCCTCCATCTCGATGGCCAGACCAAGCTCGGCGATCATTTCCGTGGCATCGGCCCCGATGATGTGCGCTCCGAGGATTTCACCGTGCGGGTCGGCAAAAATGATTTTCACGAAGCCTTCGCTTTCACCCACGGCCAACGCCTTGCCGCTGGCCATGAAGGGGAATTTTCCGACTTTGTATTTGAGGCCTTTTTCTTTCGCGGCGCGCTCGGTGAGTCCGACGCTTGCGACCTGGGGTTGGCAGTAAGTGCAGCCCGGGAACACGTTGACTTTGCGGGGGGATTTTCCCGCGAACATTCCCTCGACGGCTTGGATGGCCTCGAAGCTCGCGACGTGGGCGAGCCATGGCGGCCCGATGATATCGCCGGCCGCGAAGATGCCGCGCACGGATGTTTCGTAGCAGTCGTTGGTTTGGATCCAGCCCTTGGGGTCGAGGTTGACCTTGAGTCCTTCCGGCATGAGTGGCGAGACGCCGATGGCCACAAGCGCGACCGGAGCATCGAGGGTTTCGCTGACCTTGCCGCTGACCGTCAGTTTGACGCCTTTGTGCGTCGCTTCGGCTTTGTCCACCTTGGTTCCGGTGAGGATGCGGATGCCTTGTTTGGTGAGTGATTTTTCCAGCGCTGCGGAAACATCGGTGTCCTCGACCGGGAGAATGTTGGGCATCATTTCCACGACGGTGACTTTCGTGCCGAAGGCATTGAAGAAATAGGCGAACTCGATGCCGATGGCGCCCGCGCCGATGATGATGATTTCCTTGGGTTGGTCGGGAAGAACCATCGCCTGCTTGCTCCCAATGACGCTTTTGCCGTTGAAAGGAAACCCCGGCATCTCGCGCGAAACGACGCCGGTGGCAACGAGTATCTTCGATGTGGTGTGCGTTGTTTTTTTGCCGTCTTTGTCGGTGACCTCCACCACGCCCGCCTTGGGGATCGCCGCGATGCCGCGGAGGTAATCGACCTTGTTCTTTTTGAAGAGCATCTCGATGCCCCCGGCAAGTTTGTCGGCCACACCGCGGCTGCGGCTGATGACTTTGGCCCAGTCGAATGTGAGCTTGTCGAACGCCAGGCCGAAATCCCCCGCGTGCTTCGACATCAGTTGGTAAAGCTCGGCATTGCGCAGGAGTGATTTGGTCGGGATGCATCCCCAGTTTAGGCATGTGCCGCCGGCCCGTTCCATTTCGACACAGGCCACTTTTTTCCCGAGTTGCGCCGCGCGAATCGCGCCCACGTAGCCCGCGGGACCGCCTCCTACCACAATCAGATCATAAGCCATAGCCCGTCATCTTGGGCGATTGCCTGCGTGGATTGAAGCATATTAACACTTGCGGGCTTCGGCATTTAAAAATTCTCCATCGGCCTGTAGATTCGGCGAATGCCGGAATTGGCCGAGGTAAAATGGTATTCCGGCCAATGGGCGCCCGGACTCGGTCATCGTGTCATCGGAGTTTTTTGCCGGGAGCAATCGCGCATTTACCGGACGGCTGATCCGGCTTCTGTCCGGCGTGGACTGAAGGGTTGCCGTCTCGGCGGCATACAGACCAAGGGCAAACAGATGTTGTTTGTTTTCGAGCGGTGCAGTCTGGGTCTGCATCTCGGAATGACCGGCCAACTTCTCGTCGAGACCCCAGACCACAATCCCGGACGTCATGATCATCTGGTCATCCGGCAGAAAGAAAGATCCCTCGTCTTTCGTGATCCAAGGATGTTCGGCTCGCTGAAGTTTTCACGCAGCGTCGAACCGGTTTGGTGGCGGTCTTTGCCGCCGGAGATTTTGTCGCCGGCATTCACGCTCTCTTTGCTGCGCGGACGCCTGCAGCGGAGCAAGTTGAGCGCGCTGAAGGCCGCCTTGCTTCGGCAGGATTTGTTTCCCGGAGTGGGTAATTGGATGGCCGACGAGATTGTGTGGCGCTGCCGTATCCGCCCTGATACGAAAATCGGAAACTTGAAAGATAATGACTTCAATATTCTTTGGCGCGAAACCATCGAGGTTTGCCGCGCGGCGTTGAAAACCATCGGAACCCACGGCAAGCAGCCGCCCCGGGCTTGGCTTTTTCATTCGCGATGGGCGGATGGCGGTCGGTGTCCGCGGGACGGAACTCTTCTCCTCCGTGCTCAGGTTGGAGGGCGGACCACAGCTTGGTGCCCGCGTTGCCAGCCGATACGTTAAGACGAGGCTCTCAGAACTTCACAGTGGCAATCGACTCATCGAACAACTGGCAACCACTGTCCCGGTAAATCGACTTCGCGGCCGAAAGGTTTTTCCGTGCCCTGCTTTCGTCGCCGGCCTTGCGGGCGAAAACCGCCTGCGCGTAATACCATGCCGGAGTGCTTCCTGTCGGAACGAGGCCCGCGGCGGTTTTTTTCGCATCTTCGTCGCGGTTGAGCACCAGTTGGCAAAGCGCGGTCTTGAACCGGAGCAATTCGTTGCGCGGGTCGCGCGCCAACATGGTTTGGAAAGATTCCAGCGCGGGCTCGTATTGGCCCTGCATGAACAACAGCTCGCCCAAGTTGAAAGCGGCCGGAAAATAATCCGGATTGGCCGCGAGAATACTGCGGAACAATTCGCCGGCTTGGCTGTAGTCGCCGGTTTTGCTCAGGATTGCCCCGCGAAGATTCAGCACAGCGAGATCCTTCGCCGCCGCGCCCTGCACCGTGTCGAGGCGCTGGAGCGCGGCCTGATATTGGCCAGCTTCGTAAAGCTTGGTCGTCTCGCGCAACACCATGGCGAGCCGCTGCTGTTGCAGCACGGCGTTCCCGGTCTCCTGCGCTGCAACGGAAGCCGCGGCAAAAAGGACCAACGCCGCCGCCAGCCGTTTCATTGCCCGCCGCCGAGGAAAAGCCGCAGGGGATTTTCGATGGCTTCTTTGACCCGCACGAGGAATGTCACCGCTTCCTTGCCATCGACCACACGGTGGTCGTAGCTCAAAGCGAGATACATCATGGGTCTGATTACCACCTTCCCATCGATCGCGACCGGACGGTCCTGGATTTTGTGCATGCCGAGGATGCCGCTCTGCGGCGGATTCAGAATCGGCGTGCTCAGCAGGGATCCGTAAACGCCGCCGTTGGAGATGGTGAACACGCCACCCTGCAAATCTTCGACGGTGATCGCGCCATCCCGCGCCTTTTTGGCGTAGTAGGCCAACTCGTGCTCGAGTTCGGGGAAAGATTTGCGGTCGGCATCGCGGATCACCGGGACGATCAGCCCGCGTTCGGTCCCGACCGCCACGCCGATGTCATAAAAATGGTTCTGCACGAGTTCGTCGCCGTCGATGCGCGAATTGAGCTGCGGTTCGCTCTGCAGGGCATCGACGACCGCTTTGATGAAGAACGACATGAAGCCGAGTTTGATCCCGTTTTGTTGGGTGAACGGCTCCTGCACGTCGGTGCGCAACTTCATCAGCGCGCCCATGTCGCACTCGTTGAACGTGGTGAGGATCGCGGCGTTCCGCTGGGCCGCGACCAGTTGCGTGGAAATTTTGCGGCGCAGCGGGGAAAGTTTTTTCCGCGTGACGCGCCGTTCCTGCGGCTCGAGTTGCGCCGACGGAGGGCGCGGGGCGGGTTCGACCGGCGCCGCGGGCTGGGGTGCAGCGGGGGCGGTCGCGCCCGCCGCTGGCTCGGGGGCATCCTCGATTTTTCCGACAACATCCCCGATTTTCACCTCGGTGTCCGCGGGAACGGTGATGCGCAGGAGGCCGGCAGCCGGTGCAGCAACCTCGGTGGAAACTTTGTCCGTATCCAGAGTGAAGATGACGTCGCCGGAACGCACGTATTCCCCGTCCTGCCTGTGCCAGACGGAGATGATCCCGGAGGAAATGGACTCCCCGACGGTGGGGACTTTGATGTCGGCGCTCATGATTCCGGAAGATCCTAGACCTCGAAGGCCCGGCTGACGAGTTCCGCTTGTTGCAGCTTGTGAAGCGCAAGTGCGCCGACAGCCGGGCTCGGGCTTTCCGGACGTCCGGCGTAGGCCACGGGGCGTCCGAGGAGTTCGCGCAGCTGGGCCGACATGTAAAACCAAGCACCCATGTTTTTCGGTTCCTCCTGGCACCAGACGATGCGCTTGAGGTTCGGGCAGGCGTTGACGATGCGTTGGATTTTCTCCCCGTGCAGCGGGTAAAGCTGCTCGACCCGGACGATGAATGCATCCGTCGCGCCGAGCTCGTCGCGTTTGGCAGCGAGGTCGTAGTAGACTTTGCCCGAACAGAGAATGACGCGCGTGATGCTTTCCGGCTTGGACGGAATCGGCGCCATGATCGCGTAAAAGCGCCCCTTGGTGAAATCCTCCGCCTTGGAAACCGCCAGAGGGTGCCGCAGGAGGCTCTTGGGTGTCATAATGACAAGAGGCTTGCGGTAGTCGCGGTGGATCTGGCGGCGCAGCGCGTGGAAATACTGCGCCGGGGTCGTCAGGTTGCACACCTGCATGTTGTTGTCCGCGCACAACTGCAAAAAGCGCTCGAGACGCCCGCTCGAATGTTCCGGTCCCTGTCCCTCGTAGCCGTGCGGCAGGAGCATGACGAGCGAGCTGGGTCGCTGCCATTTCGATTCGGCGGAGGAAATAAACTGGTCGATCATCACCTGCGCGCCGTTGACGAAGTCCCCGAACTGCGCTTCCCAAAGGCACAGCATATCGGGGTAGTCCAGGGAGTAGCCGTAATCGAACCCGAGAACGGCCGCTTCGCTCAGCAGGCTGTTGTAAACGCAGAGTTTCGCCTGCCCCGGCGCCAGATGGTTCAACGGGATGTAGTCCTCGTTTTTCTGCGCGTCGTGCAGGACGGCGTGCCGCTGGCTGAACGTGCCGCGTCGGCTGTCCTGACCCGACAAGCGGACGGGCGTGCCTTCCAGCAGAAGTGAACCGAAAGCAAGCGCTTCGGAGAACGCCCAATCGTAGGGTCCGCCGTCGCGCAGGATCTCGAGCCGGCGCTCGATGAGCATGCGCCGCACCTTGGAAAGAATATGGAAATCCTCCGGAACGCGGCACAATCCCTCGACAATTTCTTTCAGCATCTCCGGGCTGATCGCCGTGTGAACGGGCGCGTAGGAATACGAGGGCTGGAAGACGGCGGTCGATCCGGCGAAACGTCCTCCCTCCGGTTTCGCGCTTTCGCTCTTTTTCACGACATCGAAGGCTTCCTCGAGTTCGCTTTCGGCTTTCTTTTTGATCCCCGCCGCTTCGGCCGATGTCACAGTGCCGAGTGCAGCCAGTTCGTCGGTGAAGGCCTTGCTGACCAGGGGGTGTTTCTGGATTTTCCCGTAGAGGTGCGGCTGGGTGAAGGTGGGTTCGTCGCCCTCGTTGTGCCCGTGGCGACGGTAGCAGAAAAGGTCTATGACAATGTCGCGTCCGAACTCCTGGCGGAAATCGAGCGCGATTTGGGCGACCGTCACCGCGGCCAACGGGTCGTCGCCGTTGACGTGGAAAATGGGCGCCTCGACCATCTTGGCGACGTCGGTCGGGTAAAGGCTCGATCGCGCATCGGCCGGAAGCGTGGTGAACCCGATCTGGTTGTTGACGATGACATGCACGGTGCCGCCCGTGCGGTAGCCGGGCAACTGGGACATTTGGAAGACCTCGGCCACGATCCCCTGTCCGGCGAACGCCGCGTCGCCGTGGATGAGGAGGGGCAGCACCTTTTTTCGGGTGTCCGTGTCACCGATGATGCGCTGTCGCGCGCGCGCCATGCCCTCGACGACAGGATCGACCGCCTCGAGATGGCTCGGGTTGGCGGCAAGGCGGACGCCGACTTTGTAGCCGGTGGCGGTCACTCGGTCCGCCGCATAACCGAGATGGTATTTGACGTCGCCGTTGCCGCCGACCACCTCGGGAATGAAATTCTCGGAAAACTCGTTGAAGATGAGCGCCAGCGGCTTCTCGAGAAAATTCGCGAGCACGTTGAGCCGTCCGCGGTGCGCCATGCCCATCACCATCTCGGCCACGCCGTGCGACTCGCACCCTTCGAGAATGGTGTTGAGGATGACCAGGAGCGACTCGGCGCCCTCGAGGGAAAAGCGTTTCTGGCCGACGTAGCGCGTGTGCAGGAAATGCTCGAACGTCTCGGCCTCGTAGAGCAGACGCAGGACCGATTTGTGCAGCGCTGGATCGCGCTGCGCTTCGTCGCTGCGGTTTTCCATGCGCTCGCGGATCCAGTTGCGCATGAGAGGATCCTGGATGTGCATGAACTCGACGCCGATCGTGCCGCAATAAATCGAGCGCAAGTCGGCGATCATCTCGCGGAGCAGCATCGGTTTTCCTTCGCGGAAATATTTCGACGAGACCGTCCGCTCGAGATCGCTCTGGCTGAAGCCGATCGCCTTGAGCGAGAGCAACGGGTTCTCCGGGGGCTCCGGCGTCAACGGATCGAGGTGCGCGATGGTGTGCCCGAGCGTCCGGTAATTGTAGGCCAGTGAATCCGCGCGCCTTTCCAATGCCGCATCTTCGGGCACCGCGGCTTTCGCACCCTCGGCCAGTTCCTCGGACTGCGTCAGGCCCAGCTCGAAACCCTCGAAAAAAGCATTCCACTCCGGCGTGACGGATTCCGTATCCTGTTTCCAGCGCTCGTAATTTTGCTCGAGCAGCTCCGCGTTCCAGTTTCCCGACAGCGATTGACTCATGGATTTGACAAGTTCATGAGGATTGCCCAGCGCCGCGATTGTTGCAACACGGACCGCGTCCGAGCCGCGCAATTTTTTGTTTTTGGCAGCACCCCGTCGGGCCCTCTTGCCACCGGAGCCCCGTCGCGGCAAGATGACTGTTCGGCCCTGTCGCGCACGGTGCCGGACGACCATGATCAAGGTTGAAGGACTTACCAAGACCTACGCCGGTGTGACGGCGATCAAGAATCTCGACTTCGAGGTGAAGAAGGGTGAGATCGTCGGCTTTCTGGGTCCGAACGGTGCCGGCAAAAGCACGACCATGCGGATTCTCGCCTGTTATCTTCCGGCGACCGAAGGCCGTGCCACGGTCGCGGGGTTCGATGTGGCCAGCCAGTCGCGCGAGGTGCGCTCCCGGGTGGGCTACATGCCGGAAAATGTCGCCCTGTATCCGGAGATGCGCGTGCAGGAATATCTCGAATATCGCGCGGCGCTCAAAGGCGTGCGCGGGCGCAGGAACCGCCAGCGCGTCAACGCGGTGAAGGAGCTTTGCAGTCTGCGCGATGTGGAAAACAAACTGATCGGCGCGCTTTCCAAGGGCTACCGCCAGCGCGTCGGCTTGGCCGATGCGCTTCTTCATGATCCCGATCTGCTTATTCTCGACGAACCGACGATCGGCCTCGATCCCAACCAAATCCGGCAAGTGCGGCAACTCATCCGCGACTTGGGCAAGCGTCACACCATTTTGCTCTCCACCCACATCCTCTCCGAGGTGGAGATGACCTGCAGCCGAGTGCTCATCATCAACAAAGGTCGGATCGCCGCCTCCGACACGCCGGAAAACCTCGCCGCCCGCGTGCGGACCGCCGGGGGTGTGCGTGCCGAAATCCGCGCCGGCGCGGACGAGCTGGAAAAATCCCTGGCGGATCTTCCCGGCGTGCGCAAAACGGAGATCGAACCGCTCGAGGACGGTTGGCTGGCGTGCGTCCTTCGCACCGACGCAGGGGCGGACCCGCGCGAAAACCTGGCGAGACTTGCCGCCGACCGCCGCTGGCCGCTGCGCGAGTTGGGCCGCGAGCAAATCAATCTCGAGCACGTCTTCGCCGAGATCACTCAAGCGGGGGAAATCTGATTGCCATGAACTTTTTCACCCTGCTCAACCGCGAGATCCGCGCCTATTTTCTTTCGCCCGTGGCGTGGGTCGTCCTTTTCTTCTTCCTCCTGCTGACCGGTTTCAATTTTTATGCCGGCGTGGCCGCCCTCAACCGCGGGCCGAGCGAGGTCACCGTGGTCGAGGCGTTCTTCAACACGGTGTTTTTCTGGTTCGGATTCGTGCTGATCTTTCCGCTCATCACCATGCGTCTGTTTTCCGAGGAATACAAAATGGGGACGATCGAGCCGCTCATGACGGCGCCGGTGCGCGACAGCCAGGTCGTGATGGCAAAATACTGCGGCGCGCTGGTGTTCTACATCGTCCTCTGGCTGCCGAGCCTTCTCTATTTCCTTGTTTTCGGCGCCGTGACCCGGCTCTCGGCGGCCGGCGCCGCCGGACCCTTCCTCGGTGCTTACGCCATGCTGCTGCTCATCGGGATGTTCTACCTGTCTGTCGGTTGCCTTGCCTCGGCGCTCACCCGCAACCAGATCATCGCAGCCATCATGTCTTTCAGCATCATCACCCTGCTGTTCTTCATCGGGTTGCTGACGTTTTTCATCCTCAACATCACGCCGGCGCTGCGCGAAATGACGGGTTACTTCTCCGCGCTCGAGCACATGAGCGAGGCGTCGAGGGGCTTCTTCGACACGCGGCCGCTCGTGTTCTATCTCTCGCTCACCGCCTTTGTGCTCTTCCTCACCTTCCACGTTTTCCAGTCGCGGCGCTGGCGCAACTGACATGAACAATCCCCGTGAGTCATCGCGCCGCCGCGCCGGCATCCGTATCGGCGTGGCAGTTCAGATCCTGCTGGCTTGCGTGCTGTTGGGTGCGGCGAACTACGCCGGATACAACTACTATATGAGGGGCGACTGGTCGCCCGCGCAAAAATATCGTCTCAGCGACCAGACGAAGGAACTGCTAAAGCAACTCCCCTCGCCGGCCACCATCTATGTCTTTTTCTCCCCGACGGTCGCCGCGCCCGGATTCGAGATCTACGGCGACGTGGTCAATCTTCTCAAAGAATACCAGTTCGCCGCGGGGGACAAACTGACCGTCGAATACGTCGATTTCACCCGCAATATGGCGCGGGCCAGGGAACTCCAGGCCAAATTCGGATTCGGTCCCGAGGAAAACATCATCGTCGTCGAAATGGGCGGACGGTCGAAGCAGATCAGTGCCGCGGATATGGCAGACTACGATCTGGTTTCCCAACTGTCGGGCGAACCGCCGCGCGTGCAGGCGTTCAAGGGCGAGCAGGAGTTGACCGGCGCGCTCCTCTCTCTCGCGGAAAAGGAACCGCGCACCATTTATTTCCTGCAAGGCCAAGGGCAAGCCGGGGTCGGCGAAGGATCGAAGCTTTCGCTGTTCCAGGAATATATCGGGCGCCAAGGCATGCGTGTTGCGCCGCTCAATCTCGGGGTCAGCGGCGCGGTGCCCGCCGACGCGGCGGCGGTGGTCATCGCCGGTGCTCGTTACGACCCCCCGGAGAATGTCATGGTTTCGCTGCGGGAATATTGGGAGAAGGACGGACGGCTCATGGTGCTGCTCGATCCCGATGCCGAGACGCCCTTGTTGCGCGACTTTCTCGCCACCGCGGGGATCTCGCCGCGTGATGACCGCGTGTTGCGGACCGTGCAACTCGGATTCGCCACAGGAATCCTGAGGGATGTCGCGGGACAATTTTCACCGGAAAACCGGATCACCCGGCGTCTGGCGGGAGCCGAGGCCATGTTCCCCGGCGGCACTTGTTCCCTGCAGATCGACGCGCGTGTCGAAGGTGTGACCGTCGAACCGATGATCATCGCGACGGAGCCGTTCTGGGGGGAGACCGTATACATCACCGACGAAAACAAAGGTGTCGCCTTCGACGATGGCACCGACACGCCGGCGCCCCTGGTGCTCGCCGCGATGGCGGAGAAAGGCGGTGTGGCCGAGGAAAAAGTGGACGTGAGTTCGGGGCGCCTCGTCGCCGCCGGCAACTTCGCGTTCGCCATGGACGGTTCGATCACCGCGGCCAATCTGGATTTTCTCCTCGTTGCGCTGAATTGGATGACCGATCGCAGCCATCTCGTCGGCATTGCGCCCAAGTCGGTGCGCGCCTTCAATCTCAACCTGACCGATATCGAAACCGGCCGCATCGCGCTCTACACGATGGTTGTCATACCCTCCGTTGCTTTGCTTGCCGGTCTCTTTGTCTGGTGGCGCCGCCGCCGCTGATCCGTGAACCCCCGGGCGACTCTCTTTCTCTTGTTTCTCACCCTCGCGGTGCTCGGGGGCTTGTTCTACCTGCGCCGGCACGTTTTGCCCACGCGTGACGCGGAAGAGGCGCGGCGCTACGCGGCTGTGTTCGTTCCCGATGACATTTCCGCCATGGAAATCGCGCGCAGCAGCGACACCGTGGTGTTGGAGCGCGACGATGCCGGGTGGAGAATTGCAAGCCCGGTGGCAGACCGCGCCTCGCCCGAAAATATCGACAGGATCCTTTCGGCCCTGCGTTTCTTGAGTGTCCGTGACCGCGTGGCAACCGACGACCCCGCGGTGCTCACGGAAAGCGGCCTGACCACCCCGCGCGTGCGGGTCAATCTGCGCGGTGGCCCGGAGGAAGTGCGCATAGATTTCGGTTCAGACACGGCCCTTCCGGGTGAAGTATTCGCCCGCGTTGCCGGGCAAGGCACCGTGCTGCGCGTTCCCGGCGACATTGTCGGTCTCTGCACGGCGCCGGTGGAGAGCTTCCGCGACGCGCGGCTCACGGACCTCGTTCCCGGTGACATCGAGAAGTTCACCGTGCGCCGCACCGATGGCGAGATGTCATTGCGCCGCGAGCGCGGGAAATGGTTGATTGAAAAACCCGTGCAGGCTCCCGCCGACCCCCGGGCCGTTGACGCATTTCTCGAGTCCCTGCTCGGTTTGCGCATCGCCAAATTCGACGCGCCTTCCGAGCCGGAGTCCGCGATGATCCCCGGACGCAGTGCTGTCATAAGCCTGACGCCGCGCGGCGGCGGGGAAGCGATGGAAATCGAAATCATGCGCGGCGAAGGCAACTCGGCCGGCGCGCGCTTTGCACCGCGCGGGAACGCGCTCGGGGTGGATGAATCCGCCCTGGGGATTTTCGATGTTTCCCCCGAGGCGCTTCGCGATCGTTCGGTCGGCTATGTGGACCCGGACACCGTTGACCGTATCGATCTGGAGTCCGACGGGCGTCGCTTGGATGTTCGTCGCGCTGACTCCGGATGGAAGACTTCGGACGGCAACGCAGTGGACACCGCGAAGGTCGAAGCGCTTGTCGAGTTGTTCAACAACACGAAGATTGGCGCTTTCCGCCCGAACGCGTCCGGAACCGGATTGGATGCCCCGCGGCAACGCCTGGTGTTCAGCGCATGGCTTTCCGAGAACACGGCCGAGGACGCCGCTGGCGGAGAGCCGCTCGCCGCGGTGGAGATCGGCGCCGAGGAGAATGCTGACTCCGTTTTTGCGCGTGTTCTGGGATCGGAGGATACCGTGACAGTGCCCGCTGCTCTCGGGCGTGAAATCGCGGAATTTTTCGGTCCGCCTGCTACCCCCCGTTGATCCAGCGGCGGCAGCGCGCCGCAAGGAATTCGATCCAGCGGGGATTGTCGTTGAGGCACGGGATCAATTCGAGGTGCTTGCCGCCCGCCTCCTCGAAGGTCTCCTTGCAGCCTTCGGCGATTTCTTCCATCGTCTCCAGGCAGTCGGTCACGAACGAGGGGCAAATCACAAGAACCTTTTTTTTGCCTTCGCGCCCGAGCCTTTCGACGGTCATGTCCGTCTGCGGCGTGAGCCACGGGTCGCGCCCGAGGCGTGATTGGAAGGCCAGGACCGTTTTCTCTTTCGGAATACCGAGGCGATCGATCAGAAGTTCCATCGTCCGCACGCACTGGTGGCGGTAGCAGGTGGCATGGGCCGGATGCTCGCAATGGCAGCAATCCGGAACCGTGAGACAATGGGCGTGCGAAGGATCGCTCTTGCGCAGATGCCGCTCGGGCACTCCATGGTAGCTGAACACAAGCGTGTCATAATCCCCCTGCAGCCGGGGCGCGGTCGCATCGGCGAGCGCGCCGATGTAGTCCGGATCGTCGTAAAACGGCTGGAGCAACGCGACTTTCATCGCCGGCCTCTGGCGCGCCGCTTCCTCCATCGCCTGCACCACGGCCGTCTCGTAGCTCGACATCGCGTAGTGGGGATAAAGCGGAACAAGGAAAAGCTCCTCTGTTTCCGCATGCGCGATTTTCTTCATCACTTCCGGCACCGATGGCGCGCCGTAGCGCATGGCCAAGTGCACGGGGGCGTCGAGCTTCGCCTGGAGCAGTTCGCGCTGGCGTTCGCTCATGACGATGAGCGGCGACCCTTTGTCGGTCCAGATCGACGCGTAAGCCGCCGCGCTTTTGCGCGGGCGGAACGGGAGGATGAAAAGATTCAGAACGATGGCGCGCAGGATCGCGTTGGTGTCCAGGACGCGCGGGTCGGACAGAAATTCGCGCAGGTAAGCGCGGACGTCCGATGTTCGGGTCGATTTGGGCGAACCGAGATTGAGGAGAAGTATGGCTTTTTTTCTCACGGTGTCTGTGTGTTTGTCTTCGCGGCCAGCGTTTCCGCGAGATGCAGACCGTTGCGGATGCACTGTCCCGCCGCGATTCCGCCGCGGTAGTTGCCGGCAAGATGCAGTCCCGGCAGGGTGGTTTCCAGTTTTTCCATCTCGGCAATGTATCGGCCGTATCCGAGGTTGTATTGGGGGATCGCACGGGGCCAGCGGATGATTTTCTGGAACACCGGATCTCCGGACAGGCGCAGCAAATCGCGCAGGTCGCTGCAAATATCGCATACGAGCGCGTCATCACCCGTCGCCGCGATGCGCGGTTGGCGCGCCCCTCCGACAAAAGTCGTGAGCAACACGCAATCCTCCGGGGCGCGCTCCGGGAAAAGGCTGGAGGAAAAAATCGTCCCGAGAATTCCCCGTTTCTCGGCGGAGGGAACGAGCATGCCGAAGCCGTCCAAAGCATGACCGACATCCTTGCGGCGGAAACCCAGGGCGACGACGGTCACCGGCGGATATTCGATGTCCTGCAGAAATTCGAGTTGCGCCCGCAGCTCCTCCGGCCAAGGCAATGGCGGGACGGCGAAGGCCGGCACGGTGCAGACAAGTTCACCGCAGCGGATCTCGCGCGTGGCGCCCCCATCGTTCCAAACGACACTCCACGCACCATCGGTCTGTCGCCGGACGTTTTCCACTTGAGCACCGAAGCGGATATCGTCCCCGAGAAATTCCGCGAGTTGGGCGGGCAAGGCGCCCATGCCTTTGCGGAATGAAATCATTTCTTGCGGTGGACCCGACCGGCGCAGCCGCAGGGCACCACGGATGAACGATCCGTGCGTCTTTTCAAGATTCCAAAGCTTCGGGAACGCGTATCGCGAGGACAGTCTTTCCGGATCGCCGGCGAAAATGCCCGCCACAAAAGGTTCGATGGCGTAGCGCAGCATTTCCGGCCCGAGACGCCGGCGGACGAGGTCGGCCAGCGATTCATCGTCCGTCAGTCCGCGCCTAACGAAGGGCTCGGCCACGACGCGAAATTTTCCGGCAAGGCCGAAGAGAGGGGTGGTCACCGCGCCGAGAGGGCCGGACGGCAACGCCACGGGGATCCCGCGCCGGACGATGAATCTTTTTTTTGCAAGGGGCCGGATGATTTCTTTTTCCAGTCCGGAATCGCGGAGGAATTTGTGAACTTCCGGGTCGTTCACCATCATGGAGTTCGGGCCATGCTCGACGAGAAAGCCGTTCTCTCTGCCGCTCTCGACTGCGCCGCCCGCCCGGGAGTTCGATTCGAGCAGGATCACGGACGCACCGCGCTTTTTGAGTCCGGCGGCGACGGTCAAACCGGTGAGCCCAGCCCCGATCACCAGAACGTGTCGCTGTCCGTTTTCCATCTTCAGATCGTCTTCGAGTGGCGTCCTTCGGCCGGCGCGGTGTAAGCATCGAAGCACATCGCGATGTTGCGGATGAACAGGCGACCGGACTCGGTCACGCGGATGTTCCGCTCGCCGATCTCGACCAGCCCGTCATCGGCGAATTCCCCGAGGCGGGCAAGGCTGTCGGCGAACTTCTGCGCGAAGTTTGTGCCGGACTGTTCCTCGACTGGCGCGAAGTCCAACGAAAAGTCGCACATCAAACGCATGATGATGTGGCGGCGCAGAACGTCTTCGTCGGTCAACTCCACCCCGCGCTCGACCGGAAGCCGCCCGTCCGCAAGTTCGGAATAATATTTATCCAGCGATTTGTGGTTCTGGCGGTAGGTGCGTGCCGTCTGTGAAATGGACGACACTCCGAACCCGCGGATTTCGATGCCCCCGCGTGTGCTGTAGCCTTGGAAATTGCGCTGTAGCGTTCGCGTCTCCAAAGCCCTCACGAGCTCGTCGCCGGGCTTGGCGAAATGATCCATCCCGATGAACGCGTAGCCGGCGCCGGTCAGCGTTTCGATCACGAGCTTTAGCATCGAAAGTTTGGCTTCGGGTCCGGGCAATTCGGCGCGCTCGAGGATCTTCTGAGCCGGCACTATCCAAGGCACGTGGGCGTAGCTGAAAACCGCGAAACGGTCGGGATCCAACGACAGCACCTCTTCGAGCGTCGCGGCGTAGGTTTCCGGGGTTTGTCCGGGCAGCCCGTAGATGAGATCGACATTCACCGATTCGAATCCCTCGTCGCGCAACCAGCCGATGGCCTCGCGGTTGCATTCGGATGTCTGCACTCGGTGCACCGCTTTCTGCACCCGCGCGTTCACATCCTGGATTCCGAAGGATGCGCGGCGCATGCCGATGTCGCGGAAGGCCCGCACGTGCCCGCGCGTGAGCGGACGGGGATCGAGTTCGACCGAGCATTCGGCGTCATCGGCGATGACAAAGTGACGTTGCAGCATTTTGCCGAGGCGGGCGATCTGCGCGGGGCTCAGGAAATTCGGTGTGCCGCCGCCGAAATGGACTTGGACCACGGGCCGATCGCGCAAGCCGTCCGATGGAAACAGGGCAATCTCTTTTTCCAGTGCGTCGAGATAAATGTCCGCGCGGGATGTGTCGGTGGTGATCACCTTGTTGCATCCGCAGAACCAGCAGAGGCTCTCGCAAAAGGGCAGATGGAAATAGAGCGACAGGTCGCCGCCTTCGGCGCGCGCCGCATCGACCAGGCGCGCGGGATCGGGGGTTTCGCGGAACTGCAATGCCGTCGGGTAGGACGTGTAACGCGGCCCCGGACGGTTGTGCTTGCGCACCAGGTCGAGGTCAACGGGCAGAGGCTGCATGGTGATCTTTGCGGAAGTTCTTCACCGATTCCAGGACGGCGGCAACCGATTCGATGCGGGCGGACGGACGGATCCCGTGGCCGAGGTTGAAGATATGGCCCGGGAAAGGCGCCATGTCTTCGAGGACGGCGCGCGCGGCGTCCGCGGCCTCCTGCGGTGCGCCTTCGAGCGCGACGGGGTCGAGGTTTCCCTGCAGGGCGATCTCGCGCGCGAGCGCGCGGCGGACTTGGCTGAGCGGCGTTTCCCAATCGAGCGAGAGCACTGTGGCGCCGGTTGATGCCAGGGCCGCCGCCTCGCGGTTGCGTCCGCGCGCGAAAAAAATCAACGGCACTTGGGGAGGCAAGAGACCGGCGATTTTGCGCACCCAGCGCAAGGACCACTCCTCGTAGCCATCGCACCAAGGTGCCCATGAATCGAAAATCTGGATCGCATCCGCGCCGGCTTCGATCTGTCTGCGGAAATATCCGGCCAGAACTTCGGTGAGTATTTCCAGCAAACGGACGAGCACCGGATCCCCCCGTTCCGCCATGGCACGGACCGCGGCGCCGTTCTCCGACGATCCTCCCTCGATCATGTAGGCGGCCAAGGTCCATGGAGAACCTCCGAACCCGAGCAGCGCGGTTTCCGGGCCGAGAGCCTCCCGCGTCCGCCGCAAAGCCCGGTAGACATAATCGAGCCGTTCCGCCGCCCCGTCCGGGGAGATGCGCCGGAGGTCGTCGGGGGTGCGCAGGCGGAATTCCATGCGCACACCCTTGCCCTCGGCAAAGGAAAACGGCTGACCCAAGGCCTCCGGCACGACAAGGATGTCGCTGAAAATGATCGCTGCATCGAAGGCGAACCGTCTCAGCGGCTGCATTGTCACTTCGGCCGCGAGTTCCGGAGAGCGGATCATCTCAAGGAACGAATAGCTTTTCTTGAGATCCCGGTATTCGGGCAAATAGCGGCCGGCCTGTCGCATCATCCAAACCGGGGGACGATCGACCGGTGCGCAACGGCAAGCGGCGAGGAAGCGTTCTTTACCTGTCATGAAGAATACGGCGGAACCGCCGCAGCCGAACAAGTTCGCAGGGATGCGGCCGCGGCTCAAGTTTGCACCGGTGGCCGGTGGCCCCAATATCCTTGACCTAGCAGGGCACGGACGGGTTTATTGGTCGTTCATAGCCAAGCCTTTTCCCAAGGTTTGGACCACTTGCCATGTTCAGAAAATTTTTCGGACTTTTTTCGAGCGATATCGGAATCGATCTCGGAACGGCCAATACGCTCGTCTTCGTCCGCGACCAGGGCATCGTCCTGCGCGAACCGTCCGTTGTCGCCGTGCAAGCCGGCACCAACAAAGTGCTGGCCGTCGGCAACGAAGCCAAGCGCATGCTCGGCCGCACACCGGGCAACATCGTGGCCATCCGTCCGCTGAAAGACGGCGTGATCGCCGACTTTGAAATCACCGAGGCGATGCTCTCGCACCTGATCAGCAAAGCCCACGGAGGACGCCGCATGGTCCGGCCCCGCGTGGTTATCGCCGTTCCTTCGGGAATCACCGAGGTGGAGAAACGCGCGGTGAAAGATTCGGCCACCCACGCCGGTGCGCGCGAAGTTTATCTCATCGAAGAACCCATGGCCGCGGCGATCGGCGTCGGCCTGCCCATCCAGGAAGCCGCCGGCAATATGATCATCGACATAGGCGGCGGCACGACGGAAGTGGCCCTCATTTCCCTCGCCGGCATCGTCTTCAGCCGCAGCGTGCGCGTGGCGGGCGACGAGCTGGACGAAGCCATCGTCCAATACCTCAAGCGCAACTTCAACCTGGCCATCGGCGAGCGCACGGCCGAGGACATCAAAATCAAACTCGGTTCGGCCATCAAGTTGCCGAAGGAAACTTCCATGGAAGTCAAAGGCCGCGACCTTGTGGCCGGTCTTCCCAAAACCATCACCCTCACCTCGCAGGAAGTGCGCGAGGCTCTCGCCGAGCCGCTCAACAGCATCGTCGATGCGGTCCGCACCACGCTGGAGCGCTGCCCGCCCGAGTTGTCGTCCGACCTCGTGGATCGCGGCATGGTGCTCGCCGGCGGCGGAGCGCTGCTGCGCGGGCTTGACCAATTGCTGCGCGATGAAACGGGCCTTCCCGTCCACATCGCCGACGATCCCCTCAGTGCCGTGGCCGAAGGAACGGGCCGGGTGCTGAGCGAGATCGAGGTTCTCCGCAGCATCGCCCAGAGCAGCCTGCGCACAACCACCGCTTCTTGAGACGCGCCCTCCGCCTCCCGCGCGGAAACACGCAACAGAACCGATGAAAAAGTCGCACCTCATCCTCCTGGGAGCGGCGCTCCTCGTCGGCCTCGTGTTTCTCAGCCTCTCGACGCAATGCATGAAGTCGATGCAGGGGCGCTTCCTCGATGTTTCGACTCCCGCGCTGAAAGCGGGATCGGCGGTCTCCCAAAAAATCTCCAAGCTCAACAAGGGCCTCAAGACCCTCGACGAGTTGGAGGCCGACAACGCCCAGCTGTCCAGTGAGAACAACCAGCTCAAGGCGTCCAACCAGCTCCTCGGCGATTTGGAGGGCGAAAACAAACGCCTGCGCGCAGCCCTCGAATACCGCGAGCGCTCGGCCTTCCGTCTCCTCCCCGCTCAGGTGATCACGCGCGACGCCTCGAGTTGGTGGAGCACGCTGAAAATCAACCGCGGGTTCGCGGAGAAAGTGGACGCCGCGCAACCGGTCCTTACCGCCGAGGGTTTGGTCGGCCGCACCACCACCGTGGCCAAAGACATTTCGATCGTCATGCTCCTCACCGACGAAAACTGCAAAGTGGCCGCCCGGGTCGAAGGAACCAACGAGCAGGGCATCCTCACCGGCCGGCGTGTCACGGGCAACGCGCCACCCGAACTCGTGCTCAATTTTCTCAACCGCGACGCCAATCTCCAGCCGGGCATGAAAGTGTTCACGGCCGGCGTGAGCGGCGCCGTATTCCCCGCGGGTATCCTGCTGGGGACAGTCAAAGAATTCCGGACACGTGAACTTGACGGGCAGGCCGTGGTTGAACCCGCGGTGGATTTCTCCCGCTTGGAAGACGTGTTCGTGGTTCTCGGGACCAAATGATCCGCGGAATCATCCTTGTGCTCGCCGTTTACGCCGCCGTGGTGGCGCAGGAATTTTTGCCGTCGATCCCGTTTCTCGCCGGCGCACGTTTGCTCGTGGTCCCGGTGGTCTTCTGCTACGGGGCGCTCTGGATGCCCTTTCCGGCGATGCTGGGTTTCGCTCTCTACACCGGTTTGTTGAGCGATCTTTCGGTTCTGCACGTCGTGGGCGACCAAGTTGAAATCGGGCTTGGCTGGTCTATGCTCTTTTATGTTGTCGCCGGCACGTTTCTGCACGCAGCTCGCCCCCTTTTCCTCGAGGGCCGGTGGGAAGTTCACTGTCTCGGATCGGCGGCCGTGACTTTGGTTCTGCTGGTCGGTCAATACCTCATGGTGTGTCTCCGTCGCGGCTCTTTCCTCCTGGATGGCGCCGTGTTCTGGAACATCACCGGCCCCGCCCTGGCCGCGCTTTTTCTCGCGCCGCCGGTTTACTTCTTCTTCCAGCTCTTGCCCGAAGGCGCGTCCGGTCGCGTGCGCCGCGGGGGGCGCTTGAGCCCATGATCAGGCGATCCCACGAATTTCGTATCGCAGTGATCGCGGCAGTCGCCGCGGCGTGCTTTGCCCTGCTCGCCGGGAAACTCTGGTATGTGCAGGTCGCGCGCGGCGCAGAATACACCGCACGCATCCGCAGCAACTCGCAGGTGAGCGTGCGCCTGCCCGCGGTGCGCGGGGAAATACTGGACCGCGCGGGCGTCCCGCTGGCGCAGAACCGCGCCAGCAACGCGATCGAGTTCTATCTTCCCGACATGGTTCGGGAATACCGCACGCGATTCGGCGACGTGCCCAAACACACCTACCAGACGACTGTGGCGGGCATGATGACCGAAAAGAGCGAGCCCGACATCGTCAAGATTGTGAATGACACGGTCATGCCGCGCCTCGCGGAACTGGGGCTGGCGCGCGATTACAACGCCAATGCGTTGCGCATGCATTTCCGCAACAACACCGAGGTTCCCTACACCTACATGGAAGACCTCGATTTCGACACGATGGCGAAGTTCGCCGAGAACGACGTGGACCTCCCCGGTGTCAACGTGACCGTGCGCCCCGTGCGCCGATACGTTTACGGGGCGCTGGGTTCGCATTTCCTCGGCTACGTCGGCGCACCCAACGAGATCGACAAGGAAGAGGCCGCAAACTTCAACTTCTACCAGCCCGACACCGAGGGCAAAGCGCAGCTGGAGCTGGTGCTGGATTCGGATCTGCGAGGCACCGCCGGTTCGCGCGTGCTGCAGCGCAACGCCAAGGGTGTCATCGAGGGGGAAATCGCCAATGAGCCGCCGGTGCAGGGCAACGCCGTCCAGCTCACCATCGACGCGCGCATCCAATACATCACGGAGAAAGCCCTGCGTGCGGTCGGACGCGCCGCGGCGGTCGTGGTGGACCCGAACAACGGCGACATCCTTGCCATGGCCAGCGTGCCTTCGTTCGACCCGAATGCCTTCATTCCCGCGATCTCCGCCCCCGAATGGAACGAGCTGACCAACGACCCGACCGACCCCCTCATGAACCGCGCCACCAGCGCCTATGCCCCGGGATCGACTTTCAAAATACCCACCGCACTGGCCGGGCTGCGCGCTGGTGTCGGCGAACGGCGATTCAATTGCAGCGGCGGCGTGCAGTTCGGCGACAAGCTCATGAAGTGCTGGATCGCGGACAAGAACGGGGCCCACGGGACGCTCGGTCTCGAGCCGGCTATCCAGTTTTCCTGCAACGCGTTTTTTTACCAGTATGGCAATGCCGCCGGCATCGACCAGATAGACGCCGTGGGCAGCATGCTCGGCCTCGGACAAAAATCGGGACTTCCCCTCTCCGGCGAATCGGCCGGCATTCTGCCCGGCCCCGAATGGCTGCAGGCGAATTACCCCCGCGAGCGCTGGTCGCGCGGACAAACCGCCAACGTCTCGATCGGCCAAGGCTTCGTCCTCGCCACGCCGCTGCAGATGGCCATGATCGCGGCGGCGGTCGCCAACGGCGGAACCAGCTACTACCCCCGCTTGGTGGACAAAATCGTGGCACCCGACGGCACTGTGATCCGACAGGAACCCGTTAAAGTGCGCGCCAACCTTGCCGAGAACGGAATCGACGCGGAACATATCGAGATCGTGCGACGCGGCATGTGGGACGTGGTGAACCGCGGCGGCGGAACCGCGCCCGCAGCGCGCATCAAAAATTACGAAGTGGCCGGCAAAACCGGCACCGCGCAGTTCTGGCGCGGACGCGTCAAAGACAACCACACGTGGTTCATCTGCTTCGCGCCTTATGACAAACCCCGCTATGCCGTGGCCGTCATAGTCCAGGGTGCCCAGTCCGGCGGCGGGGTCGCCGCGCCCATCGCCTCGAAGATTCTCGCCGACATTTTCAAGATGGAAGAAGGCGAGTCGCTCGAGGTCGCCGCCCTCGAGCCGGCCAAGGGCAGCTTCCAGTTCGTTTCCGGCGTGGATTTCGGTCGCGCCATCCCCGCGGCTCTCGCGGCCGCTCCGCCCGAGGATATGACAGCCTCGGAGGGCGCGCCCACAGCCGCCGCCCCGACCGTCCGCCCCGTGGCCGATGCCGAGGGCACGGTGCAGAAGAAACCCAACATTTTCCAGCGCCTGTTCGGCGGCGGTAAGAAAAAAGAGAAACCCGAACCATCCCGGCAGCGCTGAAACCAAACTCACCCCACCTCTCAACACCATGATTGAAAAAGTCAAAAAACTCCTCGGGCTGCCCTCGAAATCCGGCGCCGGCGCCCGTCTCATCGTCAACGCCGAGAAACTTGAAAAGCGCGTGGCCGTGCTCGAAGACGGACAACTCGAGGAATACAACGTCGAGCGCGTCTCCGACCGCAATATCGTCGGCTCCATCTACAAGGGCCGCGTGAAAAATATCGAGCAGGGCCTCAAGGCCATGTTCGTCGATATCGGCTTCGAGAAAAACGCGTTCCTTCACTTTTGGGACGCCATCCCCGCCGCGCTCGACAGCGGCATCGAGGAAGTGCGCCGCAACAACGGCAAAAAGATCCCGAAGAAAATCACGGCGAAGGACATCCCGACGATCTACCCGCCGGGGTCCGATATCATGGTCCAAGTGAGCAAGGGGCCCATCGGCACCAAGGGACCGCGGATCACCACCAACATCAGCATGCCGGGACGCTATCTCGTCCTCATGCCCTTCAGCCCGCAGTGCGGCATCTCGCGCAAGATCGACGATCCGAAAGAACGCGAGCGGCTGCGCAAAATCCTCAACGAGCTGGAAATACCCGACGGGATGGGTGTGATCATCCGCACGGTCGGCGCCGGCCAGCGTTCGCGCTTCTTCGTCCGCGACCTGCATCTGCTTCTCGAACAATGGCAGGAGATCGAGAAAAACATGGAGTCTCAGCGCTCCCCCTACCAACTCTTCGAGGAACCCGATCTTGTCGAGCGCACCGTGCGCGATTTTCTCACCGAGGAAGTGGACGCCGTCGTTTGTGATGACCTTCCGTCCGTCGAGCGCATGCAGGAACTGGTGGCCCAAGTTTCCCCGCGCTCGAAAAAGCGCATCCAGTTTTACCAGGAAGAACAGCACATCTTCGACAAATACGGCGTCAACAAGCAGATCGAGAAAGCGTTCCACCGCCAAGTCTGGCTGCCTTGCGGCGGCTACATCGTCATTGACGAAACCGAGGCCCTGATTTCCGTGGACGTCAACACCGGCCGCAACAAAGGCGGCAAGGACGTCGAGAGAACCATCCTTCAGACCAACCTCGAGGCGGCGGACGAGATCGCGCGCCAGATGCGCCTGCGCAATATCGGCGGACTCATCGTCGCCGACTTTATCGACATGAAATCGCGCAAGGACCAGCAGGCCGTTTACCAGCGGATGAAGCAACGCCTCAAGCGCGACAAGGCGCGCACCCACGTGCTTCCCATCTCGCAACTCGGGCTCATGGAAATGACCCGCCAGCGCGCGGCCGAAAGCATGCGCATGTCGCAGTTCGACCCCTGCCCTTATTGCGAGGGTCGCGGCCTGATCAAGAACACCATGACCATGAGCGTGGAGCTCCAGCGTGCTCTGCACGCCGTGATGCGCAAGCACATCGACTCGATCCACGAGATCAAGGTCATCGTGAACCCCGACCTCCTCAACCGCCTGCGCACCGAGGACGAGGAGCTGCTCGTCGATATCGAGCGACGCTACGGCGGACGGCTCTCGTTCAAGCCCGAACCGGCCATGCACCGCGAGAAATTCGTCATCACCGATGCGACCAGCGGCACTGAGTTGTTCAAGATGTAACCGGCCAATGTGCCATCGGTCACCGCTGCGGTGATCGTGGGTGGCGCGTGAATCCGTCGCCGGAGAAAATAATCAGGGGCGCGCGGTAGTCAAGCCGCCGCCGCCCCGCTTCACCCCATCCTTTTCTACGCCATCAAGCGTGTTGCTGCCTCCCCTCCCCGCTGCTTGCGCAGCCAGACGGACAACAGCGCGATGTCCGCCGGAGTCACGCCACTGATGCGCGATGCTTGGCCGAGCGTCGCCGGACGAAGTTCGGCAAATTTTTGCCGCGATTCGTTGCGCAGCCCGGGAATGGACGCATAGTCCAAATCGGACGGCAACGCCTGTTCCTCCTGCCTTTTCTGCCGCGCGACAGAATCCAGTTCGCGACGGATATACCCTTCATATTTGAGGTCCGTTTCGACAAGTGTCCAAATATTCTCCGGCGCCAGAGCGCGCAGATCTTCGGGTAAGGCGGATACGAAATTTTCCGGACGTCGTATCCATTGGAAAATTGTAATATCTTCGTGGCGAAGAACTTGTAATTTGTTTTTCAAATTTTCAACCGCGTTGGCCTTGTCCTCGGTCTTTGCATACCGATCCGCCGAAATAAGGCCCGCTCCCCTCGCCTTTCCAGCGAGACGAAGGTCCGCATTGTCCTGCCTAAGCAGGAGACGGAACTCGGCCCGACTCGTGAACATCCGATAAGGCTCTTGGGTGCCGCGCGTGACCAAATCATCGATCAAAACCCCGATGTAGCCCTCGGAGCGTTCCACGTGGAACGGCGCTTTGCCGTCCAATTTCAGCGCGGCATTTGCCCCCGCCACCAAACCTTGGGCCGCAGCTTCCTCATAGCCCGATGTGCCGTTGATTTGTCCTGCCAAATAGAGCCCCCCAACCGCCTTGGTTTCGAGCGTTCGCTGAAGCTGGGTCGGCGGACAATAGTCATACTCCACCGCATAGCCGGCGCGCAGAATGTGGGCGTTTTCCAGCCCCGGAACGGAGCGTATGAACGCCAACTGGACCTCGAAAGGCAGGCTCGTGGAAACGCCGTTGACATAGTATTCGCCGGTTTGCCGACCTTCCGGTTCCAAGAAAAGTTGGTGCCGCTCTTTGTCGGCGAACCGCACGACCTTGTCCTCGATCGACGGACAATACCGCGGCCCAACACCCTCGATGATGCCCGCATACATTGGTGATTTGTCGAGGTTGGTGCGGATCAGGTCATGCGTTCGCTCGTTGGTGTAAGTGATCCAGCATGGCAATTGTTCCACATGGAACATCCCGTCCTTCCAACGGTTCAATGTGAAAGGATTGCCCGGTTCATCGCCCAACTCTTCGGGATAAAAACCGAATGTCGGCGGCGGCTCGTCGCCATCTTGACGCTGACATTTGGAAAAATCGATGGTCCGCCCGAGGATACGGCAAGGTGTTCCAGTCTTGAACCGTTCCGTGGCCAAGCCGATCTCGCGCAAGGAGTCGCTCAGCGTCGAAACTGCATCGCCCATGCGCCCGCCCGTCGTTTGCTGGAGTCCCACATGGAGCAGCCCGCGCATGAATGTCCCGGTAGTCACAACCACTGTCTTGGCGCGATAGCGGAGGCCGAGGTTCGTTTCGACCCCGGTCACGCAGTCGTCCTCGACGAGGATTCGCACCGCATTGCCTTGGAGCAGATGCAGGTTGGGGGAGTGTTCAAGGACCCACTTCAAGCGAAACTGGTATGCCTTCTTGTCGCACTGCGCCCTGGGCGCTTGGACGCTCGGACCCTTCCTCGCGTTGAGCATGCGGAACTGGATGCCCGTGGCATCCGTATTTTGAGCCATCACACCCCCCAAGGCATCGATCTCGCGGACCATGTGGCCTTTGGCCAGACCGCCAATGGCCGGATTGCACGACATCTGCCCGATCGTATCAAGATTCTGGGTTAGTATGCCGGTCTTTGCCCCCAAGCGCGCGGCAGCCAAGCCCGCCTCGACACCCGCATGGCCAGCACCCAAGACCAACACGTCGAAGACATCGGGGTATTCATAAATGCTCGCCATAGAGTTGGTGTTCCACGTGGAACGTTAAGCATGTCCCAATATGCCTTTGGAAGGGCGGGGGAGCAGCGCGGATAAACGAAAGCGCTCAATCCTGCCCTTGAAGTTCGCCAGCACGATTTCCAAATCGGGATTGAATTCGGCCAGCACTTGACGGCAGGCCCCGCAGGGCGAAATCGGTTCGTCGGTGTCCGCCACCACCACAATCTTGGAGAAGTCCCGGCAACCATCCGCCACCGCTGCGAAGACCGCGTTTCGCTCGGCACAGATCGTCAATCCATAGCTGATATTCTCCACATTGCACCCGGTGAAAATGTGGCCATCGCTTCCCACAAGCACCGCGCCGACTTGAAATCCGGAGTAGGGGGCATAAGCGGCTTTCGAAGCGCTGATAGCTTTCGCAACTAGTTCTTGGTCAGATGTTTGCATGCGTTTTTTGTCATTTGTGCTCATGGAGCCATCTCGCCCTCCAGATCCGCCAGGAAATTTCCGAAATTCATCAGCAGTGAAACACCCTGTCACTCTACCTACGGATGCCCAAAAAATCAGCGAAGAATTCATCGCATTCCTCAAGACGAAAAATCAGCGCGCCTCGGCCACGCTCAAGAACTTTCAACGCCGTTTCTCCTCGATAGGAAAGCGCTATTTCCCCGCGTCTTCCGTTTCGTTTCGCGTTGCCAAAGTTGCCGGATTCCTCCACATTTTTGGGACTCGTGCGGGTGCAAGTCTTGCCCCTGCAAATGACGTCAAGCCGTAACCAGCAACACCGACTTTTCAAGTGAGCGTAGCCCAAGCTGACAAGCCCAAGACCGGAGACAATCCGGTCGACTATGCCAAGGCCTCGATTAATGCCGGCCTTACGCTGGAGCAGAAACTCGGCTTCCTTCGTGACATGCTGCGCATCCGCCGGTTCGAGCAGGCCTCTCTCAAACTCTACCAGCAGGGAAAGATGGGTGGTTTCCTCCACCTGTATATCGGCCAGGAATCTGTTGCCGTGGGCACCTGTTCGCTCCTCGGACCGAACGATCACGCCATCACCGCTTACCGCGACCACGGGCATGCCTTGGTCGTCGGTATGTCGATGAACGAGTGCATGGCCGAATTGCTCGGCAAGGCCACCGGTTGCTCGAAAGGCAAGGGCGGCTCGATGCACTTTTTCGCGCCGGACAAAAACTATTGGGGCGGTCACGGCATCGTTGCCGGGCAAACCCCGCTCGGCTTGGGTATCGCCTACGCGCTCAAATACAAGGGACTCAAGGGTTGCTGCCTCACCTATCTCGGCGATGGCGCGGTCAACCAGGGCGTCTTCCACGAGTCTCTCAACCTCGCCGCGCTCTGGAATATCCCGGTGGTCTATGTCATAGAGAACAACCAGTATTCGATGGGCACCAGCCTCGCGCGTTCCTCCGCGATCAAAGCCTGCCTCGCTGAACGCGCCGAGGCCTACGCCATGGATTGGGACATCGTCAACGGGGAGAATCTTTACGAAGTGCGGGCCAAGACGTTCGACGCCATGGAGCGCGCTCGCGAAAAGTGCCGGCCGAGCATTCTCGAGATCGATACCTACCGCTACTACGGACACTCGGTAGCCGACGCCAATGCCAAGGTTTACCGCAAGGCCGAAGAAATCGAATTCTACAAGCAGAACCATGACCCGATCATGCTCTGGGAAAAGCGGCTCAAGGATGAAGGTGTCGCCGATGATGCGCTGATCGAAAAAATCGACAACGAGGCCAAGGCCGAAGCCGCCGCCTCCGTGGCTTTTGCCGAAGACAGCCCGTTCCCCGAACTCGAGGACATTTTCACCGACATCTACCACGAGGTCGACATGGGCACGGAGGCCGGCCGCACCGGGCGGCATTTCTTCAACGACTAGCCCCGCCCCGACTTAATCCTTCTTACTTGTAATTTTCCCGCGATGCCTGTCATCACCTACCGCCAAGCCCTCAACGACGCCCTCTCCGAGGAACTCACCCGCGACGAAAACGTCGTCATCATGGGCGAGGAAGTGGCCGAATACAACGGCGCCTACAAGATCACCGAGGGCCTTTGGAAAAAATTCGGCAGCAAGCGCGTGGTGGACACACCGATCAGCGAGGCAGGCTTCATCGGCCTCGGGGTGGGGGCGGCCATGATGGGCATGCGCCCCGTGATGGAACTCATGTTCTGGAGCTTCGCCTACGTGGCATTCGACCAGATCATCAACAACGCCGGCTGCGTGCGCTACATGTCCGGCGGCCTCATCAATCTTCCGCTCGTCATCCGCGGGCCCGCCAACGGAGGCACCAATGTCGGCGCCACGCATTCGCACACGCCGGAAAATTTCCTCGCCAATACACCCGGACTCAAAGTCGTCTGCCCCGCTACGCCTTATGACGCGAAAGGGCTGATGAAAACCGCCATCCGCGACAACGACCCTGTTTGCTTCATGGAGAACACGCTGCTCTACGGCGACCAAGGCGAGGTTCCGGAGGAAGAATATCTCATTCCTCTCGGCGTGGCGGACATCAAGCGCGAGGGCGCCGACGTTTCGCTTATCGGACACGGACGTGCCGTCATCACCGCACTCAACGCCGCGCACCGTCTCGCCGAGGAGTTCGATATTTCCGCCGAGGTCATTGATCTCCGGTCGATCCGTCCTCTCGACGAGGAAACCATCCTCGACAGCGTGCGCAAAACGCACCGCGCCGTGCTCGTGGACGAAAACAAGCCCTTCTGCGGCGTATCCTCGCAAATCGCCACGTTGATCCAGGAAAAAGCCTTCGACGATCTCGACGCTCCCGTCCAACGCGTCTGCTCGCTCGACGCTCCCGCGATCTACAGCCCGCCTGTCGAGGCACTTCAGCTGCCGACCGTCGATCGCATCATTCAAAAAGTTTTAGCCATCTCATAACCAGTCGGCGCGGGCGTCGCGCCCATGTCTTTTCAAAGCTTCACCTTCCACTTTTAACTTTTCACCTTCCCGCCATGCCTGTTGTCACCATGCCCAAACTCAGCGACACGATGCTCGAGGGAACCCTCGTCAAGTGGCGCAAAAAGAAAGGTGACAAGGTCGATGTCGGCGACATCCTGGCCGAGGTAGAAACCGACAAAGCCACCATGGAGATGGAGGCCTTCGATGACGGCACAATCACCGAGATTTATGTCGATGAAGGCGCGATCATCAAAGTCGGAGACCGCATCGCGCTGATTCTCGGTGCCGGCGAAACAGCCGAGAGCGCACAGAAAAAGTTGGAAGCCGCGCCGGCGGAAAAGGCCAAAGCGGATGCCAACGCACACAAGCCGGTCGACCATCCGGTCAAAGCGCCGGCACCGCGGCTGCACGGACCGCTTGGAAGTGCGGCCAAATCCGCATCGGCCAAAACATCCGGCCGTGTCAAAGCTTCTCCGCTCGCCCGCAAAATCGCCGCTGCCCGCGGTGTCGATTTGACCGTGATTTCCGGAACGGGTCCGGCCGGGCGCATCGTCAAACGCGATGTGGAAAATGCACCCGCAGGCGGGACGAGGGGAGTTGCTGCTTGTTCCGCCGCGCCCACGATCCGCGCCGCCCGCGGAATCGCCGGAGAGGAAAAGACGATCGCGCTCACCGGGATGCGCAAGACGATCGCCGAGCGCCTCCTCGCCAGCAAAACTCAGATTCCGCACTTTTACCTGAGCGTTGCGATGGATGGCGGACCGCTTATGGCCTTGCGCGCGGAACTCAACGTCATGGCGGAAAAAGAGGGCGGACAAAAACTCACCGTCAACGACTTCATCTTGCTCGCTGCCGCCCGTGCAGCCGCCGCCGTGCCGAAGATCAACGCCGCCTACGATGGCGATGTCATCATCGAATACGCCGATGTGAACCTCGCCGTCGCCGTGGCCGTTGATGACGGCCTCATCACCCCGGTGATCCGCAAAGCCAACACGCTTTCTTTGCGCGAAATCAGCGCGGCCATGAAGGAACTCGCCGCCAAGGCGCGCGGCAAAAAACTCAAGCCCGAGGAATACCAGGGCGGAACCATTACCCTTTCCAGCTTGGGTGGTTTCGGCATCGACGATTTCATGCCGATCATCAATCCGCCGCAGGCGTTCATCCTCGGGGTAGGGGCGATCACCAAACAACCGGTCATCGATGAACACGAACAAGTTGTCGCCGGTCACCGTCTCGTCATCTCCGCCAGTGGCGATCACCGTGTCATAGACGGTGCCGTTGCGGCGGACTACATGAACACCCTCCGCCGCCTTGTCGAGAAACCTGCGCTGCTGCTCCTCTGACGTTTGGCTTTCGTGCACAGTTCGGATGTTTCGGGCTCTTTCGCTGAACCGAAGGTAGCCCTTAGGTAAAACTGAACACTGAGCCGGGTTTTCGAGACAGGCGTTAGCCAACACTGCCAACTGTGCTTTTAGCACTAAATAAACCCCACGGCGTGCTCTCGCAATTCACGCCCGATCACCCCGGACAACGCACGCTCGCCGAATTCGGTTTCCCCAGAGGCGTTTATCCGCTCGGCCGCCTTGACCGTGACAGCGAGGGTTTGCTGCTTCTCACCGATGAGCCCGGATTGAACACGCGGCTGCTTGATCCACGGCACGCGCACCCGCGAACCTATTGGGCGCAAGTAGAGGGAACAATCAACGAGCCGGCGCTTCAGATTCTGCGTTCAGGGGTTGTTATAGAGGGACAACGGACGCTGCCCGCCAAAGCGACAACGATCGCTCCGGATCTTCCCCCGCGTATTCCTCCGATACGCTTCCGCAAGAATGTCCCCACATCGTGGATCGAACTTGAGCTCACCGAAGGCCGCAATCGGCAGGTGCGAAAAATGACCGCCGCCGCCGGTTTTCCCACATTGCGATTGGTTCGTGTCCGTATAGGTCGTTTCAAACTTCCCGCAAGTCTTGCCCCCGGCCAATGGCGGGAACTGGACATCGACGAACGCAACGCAGTCTTTGCATGACTTCCAGCACAGGCCTTTGACCCGAAGCCGCTGAATTTGTGCCATTGGACAGCCATAGATGGATCGCCTCCGAAAGTGGGTTGCGCCGACTGGAAATCCATCCACCGCTTGCTCAAAACCAACATCTGGCTATTCTGGCCATATGAAAACCGCCAGCGTTTCTGACCTTAAAAATAATCTGTCTGCCCGGCTCAAATTGGTCATCGCCGGCGAACCGCTGGTCATCACGGACCACCGCAAACCGGTAGCCGTGGTCTATCCGATTGAACAGGAACTTATGGATGAACATGTGCGCTCTCTTGTTGCCGAAGGCCTCGTCTATCCGCCGCGGAAGCATGGCAAACTCGATGTAAAATCCTTCCTCGAGTTGCCCAAAGCCGAGTGCAATGCAGCTCTCACTCAGGCCATCTTGGAGGAGCGCAGCGAAGACCGATGAAGTTTTGGGATTCCTCCGCCATCATACCCCTGCTGGTGCCTGAGGCTGACTCCGCCAGGCGTGAGCAGCAGCTTTTGGATGATCCCGATATGATTGTGTGGTTCGGAAGTTTGGCAGAGGTGGAGTCTTCGCTCAGTCGCCGCTTGCGTGAGCACGAGATGACATCAATAGACGAATCCAGAGCGCGTCAGCATATGGAAAAACTGACGACGCATTGGATCGAGGTCGCCCCCACGCGCGAAGTCCGCAGTCGGGCGATCCGCCTGCTGCGCGTCCACCCTCTTCGTGCAGCCGATGCTTTCCAGCTAGCCGCCGCACTCATCTTTTGTCGCGAGCAACCGGAGACGTTTTCTTTTCTCACCGCCGATCAACGTCTGCGATCCGCCGCCATCGCCGAAGGATTTATATCCCAGTAATAGACCAATGCGGGTATTTTCCTAATCGATAGCCGTGATTTGCATTTCTCTACGGATTTCATTTTTTATTGAAGCCTCCGAAGCAGCGGTTATCATCACTGCTTCTGATGCCAGTTCTTGAAGCAGCCCCGCCAAAGCGCAAGCGATCCGATCTGACGCTGCTCGAGGTGGAGTCGATCGAAATGTTCATCAATCTCCTCCGGCTGTTGGGCTGGCCGAAATCAGTCGGGGAAATCTACGGGCTCCTCTTCGTCGCCAGCACACCCTTGGCGATGGATGACATCATGGCCCGGCTGGGAATCAGCCTCGGCGCCGCCAGTCAAGGGCTCAAATTGCTGCGCGAATTCGGTGCCGTTCGGGTGACCTACCAACCGGGCGCACGCAAGGATTACTATGTGGCGAGCGGCGAACTCAGCCGATTCGCCACCTCGTTCATCGAAGACGAACTCCTACCCCGAATGCAAACCGCACAGGAACGCATCGAGCGCATGAAGACGATGATGATCGACCTTCCCGCTCCCGAGCGGCAAACACCCGCGGAGCGTATCGAGCGCCTCGAATACTGGCTCGATAAGGGACAAAAAGTTCTGCCTTGGATCATGCGCTTTTTGAAACTTTAGGGAGAGATTTTCACGCTTTTCCGACCCGACGCGGAAAAGTGCTCAGCACGAAATGTCGGAAGCCCACAACTTGATTAAGCCTGGTCCTGCGGAGCCCTCCGCCGCGACCAAGGGCGGCAGCTTGCCTGCATACAATGAGGGCATCATCGCCGAATACTTTGCCAACTGAGAGAACGGCATCTGCCTAAGTGCCTGTTTTGGATCCGGCCACAGCTTCTGTTGAGGAAACCGACGAGTGGATTCTGGCCATGGGTGGTCAGCGACTCACTGCGGAGGAGTTGCGCGTCGTCGCGCGCGAAGTTCGTTGGGCCGATGTGCCGGGTGAACTTCTCCGCTCCGCTTGACCACATGTTTTGCAATGGTATTTTGGACGCATGAAACGCCCTGTTCGAGTATCGTCGCTGCCTGGCGGCAAGATCTCGGTGGTCTTTTCAGACGGTTTGGAGGGTGTGATCGATATGTCCTGCTCTGTTGGTCGCGGGGTCTTTGCGCCTCTTGCGGATCCGCAGGTTTTTGCCGGTGTGCATATCGGTGATCATGGGCAGATCGCTTGGAGCGAAGATATAGAGATTTGCCCGGATGCCGCTTACCTTGAGGTTGTTGAGCTGAACGCCCGACAACCGGTCCATGCTTGAGGTCAGCCGGTTTTACGGAATCGTCATCCGGTTCTACTACCGCGAGCACCCTCAGGAACACTTTCATGCGATTTACGGCGGGCATGAAGCCTTGATTGAAATTCATACTGGTCGCATTCACGAGGGACATCTTCCGCCGAAGGCCTTGCAGTTGGTCAACGAATGGAGGCGATTACACCTTGAGGAACTTATCGAAACATGGCATCGCAGTCGCGAGGAGTTACCTCTCAAATCGATCGAGCCGCTCGAATGACTACTGAGCGCAAAAATGACTCGCCGCGATACGCTTATAGCGTTCCGATGCCGACGTATTGCCAAAGCGCAATCCCCGCTCTCCGCTCCATGCGCGGCTGACAGCCGCCTCATCTCTTGACATTTCCGAGCAATTGTGAGCATATTTGAGCATGGCCTCAGAGAACATACTGTTCCGCACAAGGGTGCCGGCGCGCCGCCTTCGGAAAGCCGAGAAGATTCTCGATCGCTTGGGCCTCAAGCCCGGTGATGCCTTCAACATGCTGCTGGCCCAGATCGAACTCCGCAACGGCGTGCC